>JANYHW010000155.1 GCA_025358885.1 Cytophagales bacterium
TGTTTGTTCCAATAATCCAGGGTTGTAAAGAAAAAGCTGATAAAATTCTGATCGTAATTCAAAGTAATTTGGTCAGTGAAATCAATGTTGCTGGAAAGGATGTGATTGGCATCTCCGGGATTTACCTGAACATTCCGGAGCAGGAATTCAAGAATTGTGAGCCGGGGAAAGTAATCCAAAAGGCGGAGTTTACTGGGATAGACAACGTCCAGACCATCGATGCCCCCGAAAAATAGTTTTTCGGAATATTTGGATTTAAAAGCAGCTCCATCAGCGAATTCATTATTCTGAAGTCCGTCATTCGAGTTGAAATTTTTGAAAGAATTCCTTTTTTGATCAAACATGGCAAGTCCTCTGTTTGTAGAAATCCATATATTGGATTTTGCATCTTCCAGGATTCCGTGAATAGTGTTATTGGGCAATTTATCACGCAAAGTGTAGGATATTATCCGATAGGGCTTACTCTGGAGAATGAGTCGATTCAACCCACCGCTTGTTCCGATCCACAATTGTTCCTGTTTGTCAATGCAAAGGCTCAAAACGTCGTTATTACATAGGCGATTTTTTTCATTGATGTCAGCCTGCAATTGCTCTTCAATATTCTTGGTCAATGTATTGTAACGGTAAACACCGGCTCCTCTTGTTCCAAACCACAGAATATTTGGCTTTTCTTCCACAATGGCGTACACAATATTGCTCTTAATGGAATTTTTCTTTTGCGTTTCCGAATGTTGTATCAGGTCAAATTCTCTAAGGTGGTAACGGCCAGAAGGCATTTTCTGAATTTTTAAATGGACCACACCATAACCGCTGGTTCCCAGCCAGATATCATTAAAGGCATCAACACAAATGGTATAGACACTGCTGAAAAGCAAATCTGGTTTATTGTCAAAGTCGCGGGGGAAATGAAAGATGCGGTTGGTTTTTGCTTCTATCATATCAATGCCTTCGCTGTCGACTCCAAGCCAGATATTGCCATCATGATCCTTATTGACGGCAATGACAGCATCGTTGCTCAATCCGTTTTTGGAGTGAACAACCTTCGTTTTACTTTCCGGAGAAATAATGTTTAGGCCGCCTCCGCGAGTACCCACATACAGTACTCCGCTTTCATCTTCATAAATAGAACGTACAATACTGTGAGAAAGCTGTCCTACTTCAGGCCTGCCTGAGGGAGTTGAGAAGAAAGTCTTGGGCCGCGTCAGGAATTTGTAAACGCCGTCTCCATCGGTCCCTACCCATAACAGATCCTGATGCGTTTCTGTGATCGTCAGTATCTTAACCCTTTCTCTTGAAAATGTTGGGAAATAAGAATTCATGGATGTGACCTTGAAGCCGGCCTCTGTATTGGAGATTTTAAGGATGTCGCCGGATTCTGTCCCCACCCAGATGGCAGATTGAGCCAGGTTCTCAGATAAGGATGACACAATTACATTACCTGGATCAATTTCGGAGGGTTCTTTTTCAATTTCAGTAAGATTGTAAAGAATGAGTCTATTATCTGTTGTCGATAGGACCAGGTAATAATGATGGTCCATGGTCATAAACTTGTGAAATGCCAACTGATGCGAAGCAACGACCTGTCGACTAAATACCTGTCGGTTGTTAACAGTGCAAACTAATTTACCATCCTGACCTAAGAGGTAAAGCAATTGATTATGATATCCAAGATCAACAACCGATGTAAGCCAGGAAGTATCAATTCCATCAAATAACACAGGAACGAAATCATCTTCTTTAGATGAATAACGACTGATACCTTTCCCAATCTGACTTGCCCAAACCATAGAATCAGGCCCAATACACGACCGGATGTTATATTCCAGAAATGGAATATCATTCAGGCTATTCAAGTACGTTTGGAAATGATCCGTGGTACGGTTGTATTTGTTTATTCCCTGGTGAGTGAAAATCCATAAATTCCTTTGACCATCTTCAGCGAATCCCCTGATCACATTATTACTAATGGATCCATTAACAAAAGGATCAGGCTTATACACCCGAATGGAACTGCCATCATAAAGGTCTAATCCATCCCAGGTTCCCAGCCAAACATGATCGAAATGATCCATATAAACGGATGTAATGGCACTATTTGAGAGATTTGCCCATTTATCAACATGCTGAAAGGGCCACGGCGATGCCGAATCGCCTGGAATCAGATGAAATATAAATGACACAATGAATGCAAAACTCACCATATAGCCCGGAATGGATGTTTTCTATACAAACGTAGAAATTCCATATTGATTGAAACGAAATAATGTTGTCCTGTGGGTGCTATTAAGTCCACCCTGTTCTCAGTTGTAAATTTTTTAATAAAGGGAAGAACTCAAAAAGAAATATAACGGACAGCCGCTGAGCCTCTTTTGATCAATTTGCACATGTTATCGATTGATATTTCGATTGCAATAGAAATTCATGACAATTATCACCCAAAACATAGCCCGACGTCTGAAACAGAATCCGCTGCTCAAACCAGCTTATTTAGATCCCAGCGGTCCTGAGATGAAGATTGAATGTTTGGTTTAAGAGAGACGGCAAAGATCCGATCATGTGCGCGATACGGCTGTGGGCGGGCCGGAGCTGCCCCGGATGATGATCTCGGCCTGGAGCCGTTTGTTCTCGGGACGTTCGCCCCGCATCAGACGTTGCATGGATTCCATCGCGGCAATTCCCAGACGGAATTTGGGCTGACGAATCGTCGTCAGCGGAACGCGAAAATATTCGCTGGTGAGGATGTTGCCGAATCCCACAATCGAGAGGTCGTCCGGTAGATGAAGTCCCTGATTGAGAAACGTGTCCGCCGCCCCGATGGCCACCAGGTCGTTCACGGCCTGTACTGCCGTGGCGCCCGGGCGCTCGTTCAACATTTGGAGAGCCGCCTTCTCGCCTTCTTCAATGGTTGCTCCGGCGTTGAAAATCAGCCGGTCGTCGAGCGGGATGTCGTTTTCCCGGAGGGCACGCTTGTAGCCTTCGAAACGTTCCTGCGAGGAGGGTGAGGAATTACCGCCGGTAAAAAAGGCGATCCGCCGATGCCCCAATTGGATCAGATGTTGGGTTGCGATGAAACTGGCCTGGATGTCTTCGGTCTCGACGCTGCAAAATCCGCTGCAGAACGGGGCTCGATGCCCAAGCAAAACCACCGGGAGCCCGCGCTTGGCGAGCTCGTCATAGATGTGGGCCTGAGGGTCGAGCCGGTAAACAGGAGTCACAAAGAGCCCGTCCACCCGGCGGGAGAGCAGGCGACGGATGACTTTCTCCTCGCGTTCCACGTTGTTCATGGAGTGAGCGAGAATCATTTCGTAACCCAGCTCGTAGGCCTGTTCTTCAATGGCCATCACCACTCGCGAAAAAATCGGGTTGGTCGTCGCAGAGATAACCAGGCCAAAAAGCTTCGTCGTACGATTGCGCAAGCCCTGAGCCATGGAATCAG
The DNA here is from genome assembly GCA_025358885.1 of Cytophagales bacterium. Classification (GTDB taxonomy): domain Bacteria; phylum Bacteroidota; class Bacteroidia; order Cytophagales; family Cyclobacteriaceae; genus ELB16-189. Next base: position 3,437 of record JANYHW010000155.1, read on the forward strand.
GAACATAACCCATCTGCTGGGCCAGGGCCTTGATCCGGACTTTTGTGGCCGCCGAGATGTCTGGGGCGTCGCGAAGAACCTTGGAGACGGTCATGACGGAGACTCCGGCCTGAGCTGCAATATCTTTGAGTCGAATCATGATGACGGTTCAGTTGAGTTTCCACATAGCACAGTTCAGGCCGTAGGGTCTAAACATTGGATCCACTCCAATGGAGTTTTTGACGAACGGTGGCAAAAAAACTGCCTCCGCTGAGGCGAAGTAAATGGACCCGATGCCGGCT
>JANYHW010000149.1 GCA_025358885.1 Cytophagales bacterium
TTTTCCGCGGGATTGTCGACATCTGCTGTGAGATCCCAACAGCTGAGTTCTTCGGTAACGCTCTACCGGTCACTTGGAGGTGGCTGGGAATAATAAAGTATATGACTGAAAAGCATCGGAAACTCATCAGCATGACTGTCATGCTTTTTGTTTCAACATCATCGTTCGCTTCCAGCGAAAGTCATGGCGATCCTTTTGCTCCTGTCTTTGAAGCCTTTGCACTCATCTTAACATGCGCCCTGCTGGGTCGATTTGTTGCAAACAGGCTGAAGCAATCTCTGGTATTGGGTGAACTTCTCATCGGAATCTTATTAGGCTCCGTATTAATGGCTCTTGACAGACCCGCCGTGCATATCATTCGAAACCTCGACGTTGTAAAGGAAGTTATAGTGAAAATCGAAGACGAAGAGATATCGTTGAATGAAGCAGTAGATCGAACATTGACCGCCTCCACCATCCCGGAAAAAGCAAAGGGTCACCTTTCAGAAATATTGAAATCGGGCCACGCTGCCGGCTATGCCAACCTTGTTCGTTATATCCAGTTGTTTTCTACGATTGGGATAGCCTTACTGCTCTTTATGGTTGGATTGGAAGGCAGTATAGAGGATTTGCTCAAGCAAGGCCCTCAAGGCATAGTCATAGCACTGATCGGAATAGGGGTGACGATTGGGCTCGCCTACGGGGTATTGGCTTTTCTGTTACCTGATACAACCGATTCACGACTTGCTCTCTTTGGCGCCGCCACGATTTGTTCCACCAGTGTGGGTATCACCGCGCGTGTTTTGAAAGACATGAACAAATTATCAACTCCTGAAGCAAAAGTCACCCTGGGAGCGGCCGTATTCGATGATATTTTTGGGCTTATACTTCTAGCTGTACTGGCTGCATCCCTGGGGCAGGGAGCATTGGAGCCATCCGTGATTGGCTGGATATTGTTGAAGATTGGCATTTTTCTAGTGGCGGTGGTAATCTTTGGCTTGAAGGTGCTCCCGCATCTTACACCCTTTGTTGAAAAACTTGATCCCAGAAGCATAAGGTTGCTGTTCCCATTTATCTTGCTCTTGCTTTTTTGTTACCTGGCGAACTTGTTCGGCCTTGCCATGATCATCGGGGCCTACTTTGCCGGACTGATGATCAAGGATAGCATGTTCACAAAGGACTCTTTGGATGACCATAGGAACACCATACACAGCCTGTTCACGCCCATCGAAGGAATATTTGTTCCGGTATTCTTCGTGCTCATGGGTGTTCAGGTGGACGTTACGTTGTTTGCCGACGGACAGGTATTGCTCACTGGCCTGATCTTATCCCTTGTGGCTATTGCTGGAAAACTTGGAGCAGGTGTTTTCCTGCCAAAGGGCCTCAATAAGATGGCGGTTGGTTGGGGCATGGTACCGCGAGGTGAAGTGGTGCTGATTTTTGCCAGCATCGGGAAGTCGATGGGCGTTATCGACGATCAGTTTTATGCGGTAACTGTTATGGTTATACTGGTCACCGTGGTGATCACGCCCCTCATGCTGAAGCGCACTTTTGGTAAGTGAGGATATCAGATTGGGAAAGTCTTCTAAGTCTTCACAAGGTCTCAGTGGATCCTCCTTTCCCTTTGACGCACCAGTAGACTTATCAATAATCGGGCTTGAATTTCTGGATGGAAAAATCACCTTCCCTAACGATGGCGATGGAAGCCTGCGGCACCTCTTCCCACATCTCTGCATAAACACCCGCTGGTTCAGATACTATGGCACGGGCATCCTCTCCAAACAGTCCCTGTGTTTCGGGGTTGATTTTATAGATATCCTGCACGTCGGTGCTGTGGTACAATGTGGGTGCCTGCTGATCGCTGGCATACCGTACGGAAAAAAGATTGGTGCCGTCGGTGACACCCAGCGTCATCCATAATGATTCAGGAATGCCGTGCTCTCGGCCCGTCTTCTCAATAAATCCGGCCATACGTGAAAGAGCCCGGGGTGGGTCTTGTTCCAATCCAAAAGTAAGTGCCAGGTGAAACATGAGTTCGGAATCGGTGGTGCCCAGGATGTTTTCAAAATACTTTGGAGCAACAGCCATGAGCAGGTCGCGCCTTATTTTTTCGATTTCAAAAATTTCACCATTGTGCACGAAGAGCCAGTTCTTATATCGAAAAGGGTGGCAGTTTGTTTCCTGAACTGTAGCCATGGAGGTGGCACGCACATGGGCAAGAAACAAGTGAGACTCAACATTATCTGACAAATCGCGCAGGTTGAAGTCATTCCACGCGGGACGTATGCTTCGGAATAATCCCGGCTGATCGTTAAGGCCATACCATCCCACACCAAATCCATCCGCATTGGTCGGCGTTTCTGCTGAGCGTGAACTCATACTTTGGTCAATGAGGTTGTTCTTGGGTTTGAACAAAAGTTCAGAGAGTTTGATGCGTCCTCCTGAATAACCAAGCCATCGGCACATTGTAGGTGAGTTAAAGTGTTTAGAAATATAACCAAAAGGCATTGATTGTCAATCCTCCTGGATAATATCAACTCGACAATCGGCTGCCGAATAATAACTATGGGCTTGATTTCTTATTTTAGGTCTTATGTACAAGGCTAGTCTGTTTCCGTATGAAAAACTCCGATAAATTCTGGCGGGATCACCTTAACCGCTACCATTCCGTAATAGATCCCGGAACACGCATTTGGGAAATTGTCTGTGGTTTAATAATGGTCCTCACCTTTACAGGTTCGATCAGTGCCGCCACAGGTGGACACCAGGAGGTTAAGGTGATCCTTTGGGCCGCACTGGGCTGCAATACGGCCTGGGGGATTGTAGATGGAATGATGTATTTGATGTCGGTGATGCTGGAACGCGAACAAGCATTGATAGCTTTGAAAAAGGTGCGTGACGGACATCCGGGCAATGCCTTGGCCATGTTAAGGGAATACCTGCCACCGATCGTCACTAAAGTGATGTCTGATGAACAAATCCTTGAGATCAGCAGGAGGCTCAATGAACTCCCGGAACTTCCCCATCGGACGTATCCAACATGGCATGACATCAGGAATGCTTTTACCGTTTTCTTTCTTGTTTTCATTTCAACATTCCCGGTTGTTATTCCATTTCTGTTCGACATTGATATCTTCCTGGCGTTGCGCATTTCCAATGGCATCGTATTGCTGTTTCTTTTTGGTTTTGGCTTCTATATGGGCAGGATGACCGGGCATAACCGCATGCTTCTGGGTCTCTTGTTTGCCCTGGTTGGAGCACTATTGGTTGGGATAACCATTGCCCTCGGCGGATAATTGCACGGGGATGAAAATAACAGGATTCATTGTTATGATTTTTGCAACCTGCGGAAGTGCATGGGCCCAGGAAGTGGCTCAGGAAAAGCCTTGGCAGTTCAATGCGTCAGCGTACTTATATTTTATTCCGAATGATTTCCTGATTAACCCCATCCTTACTGCTGATAAAAACAAGTTGCACCTTGAATCACGGTACAACTATGAAGACGTAAGGACGTTTTCGGAATTTGTCGGAAGGAATTTCATGGTGGACGGAAAAATATCAGGGAAAATTACACCCATTCTGGGCGTCGTCGCAGGTCGTTCCAACGGCATTGCGCCAGGTATTGAATTTGACCTGCAATATCGCAAATGGAACTTTACCAGTGAGTCGGAATACCTGGTCGAGGTGAATGACAAGACTTCAAACTTTGGATATACCTGGACCGAACTCACTTATTCTCCGAAAGACTGGTATTGGTTTGGTATTTCCATTCAACGGACAAGATTATATCAAACAGATTTGCAAGTACAGAAAGGACTATTGGTGGGATTTTCCAGATCCATCTTCTCCACCAATTTTTATCTCTGGAACCTGGGATTTGCCGATCCCTTTTTTATGCTTTCAGTAGCAGCGGATTTCTGAGTCGTATGCTGCGACCTCCGGCACACCTGAAGCTTGCTAAGCTATCGAGATGTCGAACGCTTAAGCGAAAGACACCAGCGGACACCACCAGGCAAAGTACTTGACGAAATCTGGACTAAAAATGCTAAACTGCATTACTTCCCACTGCCTTGGAACGTCAGCGATTTACCTCCAGACTCACCTCCGTACTCACTTTGTTGGGCGTGGCCATCGGCCTTGGTAACGTCTGGCGATTTCCATATATGATGGGGAAATATGGAGGCAGTGCTTTTCTGGCAGTTTACCTCTTCCTGACTATACTTTTTGCTTTTCCGGCGCTTATGGCGGAAATGACTTTGGGTAGAATGAGCGGCGAAGGCACACTCAAGGCCCTCCAACTGGCATTCGGAAAGCGATCCGGTAGTGTATTTGGATTCATACTTTTGGGTGTCGTTACCATTGCGGGTTCTTATTATGCTGTGGTGGTGGGAAATGTAGTATTCACCACGATTTTCTCTGCGGTGCCAGGGTTCTCCTCCAGCAACCAGGAATCTTACCATGCCATTCTCTCCAACGGTTGGATTCAATATGGATTGACGTTGATACTTATTTTTCTTTCCCTGTATGTTATCTACCAGGGACTCATTTCAGGAATTGAACGATTGAGTAAAAAAGTAATGCCGCTTTTCTTCCTGGCATTGGTATACATGATTGTTCATGCCCTGACCTTGCCGAACGCCATGGAAAAATGCCTTGAATTTCTTCAACCTGATTTCGGCGCCCTCGGTCTTCCCGAAGTTTTTGCCGCGCTGGGCCAGGCTTTCTTTTCGGTAGGACTTGGCGGCACTTTTGTAGTGGTGTATGCCGGGTACCTGAGAAAAGAAGAGAATATTCCAGTCGTCGCTTTATTTACGGGATTGGGAGATGCGGGAGCCTCGTTGTTGTTCAGCCTGTTCTTGATTCCTTCCATTTTGGTATTTGGACTGGACATGGCCTCCGGTCCGGGATTGATCTTCAACACTTTTCCCCAGCTGTTCAGTGCGATGCCGGGTGGCAGGTTTGTGGGGACCTTGTTCCTCACGTCTATATCCATCGTGGCATTCCTTTCTTTGGTCGCGGCGTACCAGGTGCCATTTACGAGCTTTCAACATGAATACCCATTGGCGACCAGGAAGCGCCTTCTGATCCTGATCGGCATCGGGCAAGCGGTGTTGGCGTTGCCAAGCAGTCTGTATCCAGACCTGATCGGCTATCTTGATTTGATTTTTGGATCAGGAATGCAGGTGTTGGGCAGTGCACTCTGCATCCTGGGCCTGACGTGGTGGATGGGTCGCGCCAATGTCATGCAGGAGATGTTCCATTCAGCAGAAGGTAGTGCCGTTCAAAGAATTTCCTACCTGTGGATCAAGTGGGTGATCCCAATGGCCCTGCTTGCTGTGCTGGTCGCGTACTTGTATGAGGTCATTTTTTAGAATTCCTTGTATATTTCTCTTCAATATCTGAAACATAAATCCGTATGAAAAGTCTGAAAAAAACCGAGGACAATATCGAACTCAGCGCCGTCGAAGATCATGATGGGATCATGACCATCCGCGGTGGCGGGGGGAAGCGTGACTGGAATGGTATTCATTACAAACAGGGTATGTCCGCGAAGAATGTTGGGTCAACGAAGCTGTCGGTTAACATTGCGACAATTCCTCCAGGTGGTGTAGCCTATGCCCATATCCACGATGGATTTGAACTGATGCTCTATATCCTGGAAGGAAATGTCCGGCATGAGTTTGGCGACCACCTGAAGAAGACCATTGAAAATTCAGCCGGCGACTTCATTTACATAAAGTCGGGTGTTCCACATGAAGTTTTTAACATGAGCAAGACTGACCCTGTCGTGGCGTTTGTGTCGAGGTCAAGTGCCAATGAATGGGACAACATCATTCCCTATGATAGGGAAACCGGGTTACTTATAAAATAAATTGGAATTTAGAAAATGAGAACGGACCACTCATCATTTTACACATACAGAACATGAAGCAGGAAAAAGGCATTGGAGCCGTAAACCAGGAATTCAAAAAATACGAGCAAGTAGAGAAAAATCAGTCATATCACCTTTCGGAGAAAGATGGCGAGGACAAATTTGACGATGATTATAAAATCAAGACTTGTGACATGAGCCTGTATTTTCGTGGTGGTGAACAGGGCAGGAAAGAATTCGCACAACAACTTGGAGCCGCCATGCGTGGAATTGGTTTCGCTATCCTGACCAACCACGGGGTAGATCCTGCATTGTATGATGAAGCCGAAAAGAAGACAGCGGAAATTTTTGAGACGACTACCCGCGAGGAGCGAATGAAATTTCACGCGAAGCGGTTTGGGTCCGTGAACCAGGGATATTTTCCCATTAAGGAGACGACGATCATTCATCCCGACCTCGTCGAAGGTTGGGTATTTTGCCGTCGTGCTTTTAACCTTGATGGCAAATTGGACTTTAAGGAATCTGACTACTGGCCTCGTCCTGGATTTGAACCCTTCTTCCGGAAACTGGTGATAGAGCACGAAAGACTTATCCTGCCCATCATGCAGAGTATTTTGTTAAACCTCAACGTAGATCCGCACTTGTACGACAAGAAATTTTCAAAGACCAATTTCGGTTTTAGATTAAATTATTATCCGCCCATTACGGCAGAAGATGAATCCACGGGTGGAGGTCGTATGCTCGGGCACGAAGATGTTGACTTCTTTACCATTCTGCCCGCGCAATCTGTGGATGGTCTCCAGGTATTGAATCATGAAAATATGAAATGGATCCGGCTGGAGGCACCAAAGGGAAGTATTGTGCTGAACACGGGGGATTATATGCAGCGGATCACCAATGATGTATTGCCCTCCACGACCCACCGGGTGAGCAAACCCAAAAGCAGGAGCCAGTTCGGGAAGCCCCGCATCAGTTTTCCCATGGCTGTGTATGTGTGGGAAGACGAAATTCTCGAAGTCCTGCCGAATACGGGTGTTCCAAAATATGAGCCGGTAAGAGCAGAGACTTTTCACACCAAGATCACCAGCAAATATTACGGTGATGACTATGCAAAGTCGGATTCAACAAAGTAAACTTAACCTGGCCTTCAAAATTTTAAGGTTAGAAAATGTTTCGATTTATGACCAGCTCTTCATTTTCTCAATCTCACTCAAGCAAATCTTCACTTCCTCTTCGGTATTGATCATGCAGGGTGTAAGGCGTGCATAACTAACACGGTAGGGCGAAGTATTGGCAACAATATTCTTATCCAGCAACCTTTTCACGACTTCTTCGGGTTTTCTTCCAATGACGTCAAAGCAATTGATCCCGGCCGAAAGGCGGGTTGATACCGGTGTGTAAAGTTTAACATGTTTCATTTCTTTCAGCCCATCCTTCAATAGTGTGTTGAGCTGATGGGTTCTTTCTTCTATTTTGGCCGTCCCTGTCTTTATGTGAAAATCGAAGGCTTCGTTTAACGCCCAACGGTGTTCGAAGGAGTGAAAACCACCCGGCGAATGAAGGTCACTGAAATTGATTTTGGCTTCGGGAACAATGCCCAGCCACATGCCATAGGAATTTTCACTGAATGCCGGGATGGTTGGATTGACCATGTCCCACGCATCTTTCTTGCCCCATAGAATTCCCGTGCCGCGGGGTCCAAATATCCACTTGTGGGTTCCGGCGGCGAAAAAATCACAACCCAGGTCTTGCATGCTTACGTTTTCAATTCCAAAGCCGTGCACCCCATCCACACAGAAGTATATCCTGTCGGCTGACCCGCGTTGGGCATTCACTTGCTTGATGGCATTGGCAATGTCCCGGATGGGGAGTTTCATTCCTGAGCAGGAGTGGACCCAGGTCACGGCAACCACACGGGTTTTTGGTGTTATACCTTTCATCAGGCGGCCCACCAATTCGTCAACTGTCGAAACACCGGGATCTTCATAAAGTTGAACGCGTTTGATGCTGAACTTATTTTTCAGCGCCGCATATTCCAGACTCTTTTCAGTGACATAATGATCATGGATAGTGGTAAGGATTTCATCGCCCTCTTTCAACTTGAGTCCGCTGTATAAAATAGCGAGCCCCATGGTGGTACTGTCGGTGAGCACGATTTCCTCCGGGTCTGCATTGATGTACAGAGCCGCTGATTGACGGGCACGCTTCTCCAGTTTTATCCAATTTTCTTCCCAATACGCCACCGGATTCTCGTCAAAGGCATTGCGGTGCATATCGATGGCATCCCGAACCCATTTTGGATGCGAGGCTAGCAGCATCTGGGACATAGGTATTTTTCCGGGAGCAAAACGAAATTGACTTCGAATTCCGGCCCAGGTGTCCAAAGCAGGATTTATTGCTTTTGCCTCAGGTAGGGTTGGTAGAACCAATGTAGCGCCAATGGCAATGCCAGATCGGCTTAAGAAACTGCGCCTGTCCATAGTAAGGGGTTGTGATAACGAATATAACCTATTTCTTATTTAGTTGAGGTCTTTACTGATGTGGGGTATGAAACTTCCGAGGCGCAAAGACCCAGTGGGTCAGGACAAATTCCAGTCTTCCAAATCTTTTGTGAGCGCTTTCCCGGCGAGAAAATAGAATGTTCCTGCAATAAGTCCAATGAAGAGGGTCAACCCCATGGCATATCGAAGTGATTCCAGGCCAGCGGAAGATTTCAATACGTCACTGAGGAATCCAACAGCCAATGGTCCGCCGCCGAGTCCGATGATATTGAGAATAAAGAAGAGAATGGAGGATGTCACCGCGCGCATGTTGGCCCGCACCAGCATATGGGAAATGGCCACCGAGGGAGCCAGGTACATCGCACTAAGTATTACACCGGGAAAAATAAATGCGAATGTGAGTAATTTTTGTGACGTGAAGATGGCTATCAAGGTGAGGGGAATCGAGCCAATCCCGGCGATCATGGGTATCCAGAGATACCATTTCTTGGAAGCTTTGCCAAAATGGTCGCACAAGAAACCGCCGCCAAAAGTGCCGAGTCCTCCGCCAATGCCAACAATAAGGGCGTTCGCTACTCCAATCTGCTGACTGGACATGCCGTGATAACGGAAGAGAAAGGAGGGAAGCCAATTGCCGATTCCATATTGAACAAAGGCAGTGAATCCCGCGCCGAGCGACAAGTAAATAAATGATTTTTTGGAGAAAAGAAATCGGATGACTTCCCAAAGGGAAAGGTCCATGTTTGCTTTTCTTACCTCATCGGTTGCCCCGCGCATGGGTTCTCGCACCGTTAAGTATAAGAGTATGGCCAACAAAACGCCGGGGACCCCCATCGCAAAAAATGCTACACGCCATCCATAGTATTGATTGATGATGCCACCGCCGAGGTAGCCTATAAAAATTCCCAGGTAAATGCCCAAAGTATAGATGGAGAGTGCAGTTGCCCTTTTCTCGACCGGGTAATAATCCGAAATGATGGCATGCGATTGAGGACTGCACCCTGCTTCACCCACACCCACCCCGATTCGTGTGATAACCAATTGAACAAAATTGGTGGCCATACCGGTGAGTGCCGTTACACCGCTCCAGAGGGTGAGGCAGATAGCAATAATATTCCTCCGATTGGATTTATCTGCCAGGCGTGCAATGGGTACGCCCAGGGTTACGTAAAACATAGCAAAGGCAAATCCTGTTAACAGGCCTAGTTGGGTGTCCGAAAGCTCCAATTCTTTCTTGATGGCTTCCTGGAGGATCACCAGTAATTGGCGGTCAATAAAATTGAATGCATAAACTCCCATAAGGAGAAAGAGGACGTATCGCCTGTAGGAGGGAGAAGGAGTGGTTGTAGAAAAAGATGCAGGCACGTGGTCTTGGTTGACAAGACAATCTACTTCTAATTTCCAGATTCAGCATTCAAATATTTTCAAAATTGAATTTCGAAGATTGAATCCTGAAAAAATGAATATTTGAAGTGATTGCTGTCTCGAGGAGACCTGTTCTTCAATTTGATTTTATTTCTCCAATCGCCATACAGAAATCCCTATCAGGAGTCCTGCCATCAGGCTGATCGATGCGGCGAAAGGAAAGAAATATATAAATTCAAAAACAGAAAATGTCAAAAGGCACAGGGCAATCGGTATGAGCACTATTTTGGAAATCTTTGTGCTCTCTGTCGACACGCCTGAGAGGAGCCAGAGAATTACCATGAGGGTAACCAATGTCACTGTAATAATGTTGCTGTATCCCTCGTAATAGTCTCCCAAACTGCGGATGGCCCCCATGAATGGTGACTTTTGTTCCAGCATCATGTTCACCACTTCCTGGCGGGCAGGGTCCTGGGGTGTCTTCCAGGTCGAATGACCCATAAGGTGCCCAAGGATGTGAATCAGAATCACAAGCGCTGCCAGGCGAAGTAATAGTTTCGGCTTCATGCCAGAGGTTCGCTCAAACCAGAAGGGCTATTTGATTTGTCCGTACTTTCTGGAGAACCTTTCATAGAGTTCCTGCTGCTTGTAGGGCAAGGTCACTAATTTGCCACTGATGAAGGCATAGGTGAGGTTACTGCTTTTGAAATCCAGCATATCACCTTCCGATACAAACAGCGTAGCATCTTTGCCCACCTCCAGGGTGCCTACACGCGCATCAATTCCCAATGCTTTGGCGGTATTGGATGTTATTGTCTTCAATGCTTCTTCTTTGTCCATGCCATAAGCCACTGCGGTCCCGGCATAGAAGGCAAGGTTTCTGGCCTGCCCGAGCATACCTTCATGGGATAAGGAAACCGTTACCCCTGCGGCAGATAATAAATAAGGCTGCTTGTATGGCATGTCCACATCATCGTCTGGTCTTTCAGGGAGTTCATGTACCGCCGTAAGAATGACCGGGATCTTGTTGTCTTTAAGGAAATCTGTTACGAACATGGCGCCGGTGGTGGTGATGATTACGATTCGCAATACACCATATTTCTGTGCAAAACGGACCGATTCGATAATTTCTTTGGGGTTATCGGCATGAATGAACAGGGACTTCTTGCCGTCAAAGATTCCTTGCATGGCCTCCATCTTGAGGTTCCTGTCTTTCACGGTTTGCTTGCCAAAGGATTTTGCATCTCCAAAGAACTGATCGAGGTCGTTCACACTTTTGTCATAATCTTTGTTGGGATTCTCCGCGAATGTGAAAGTGGCGAAGTCAAATTCACGTTTTACTTTAGCCGGCCAGTTGAGGTGAATGGCGACATCCGCGGTGTGGGTAGCGTCTTCCCAATTCCATCCTTCCATTTCCATCACGGCTGAGGATCCGGAAATTACCCCACCCGTAGGTGTGGCTTCCGCCAATAGTATGCCGTTGTAGCGCATTGTAGGGATGTATTCAGAGTCAGTGTTATACGCCACCACTGCGCGTACATTGGGATTCATTTCACCATGTTCATTGAAATCGCTCATGGCGCGTATGGAACTCACTTCCATCAGG
>JANYHW010000150.1 GCA_025358885.1 Cytophagales bacterium
CATTGTTGCTTGCCAGGGAGGAGCGTATCATTTCGTCGACCTGGGCCTGCGTGATCGCCTGCGTCACGGGTACACTTTTTTCAATCACGCCAAAGCCAATTCTCAATTCCCCGGAAGAATAGCTCGCTGAAAGTCCAAGGAACTTTGCTGCAACAAGAAAGAACAACAACGTTGCTGCAATCCCGAGGCTCATCCGCACCGTGCGGTCTTGCCAGAATGAGAGAACCTTTTGCTCCTCCAACACAATGGGAGGGGCAATCACCTCCTTGTCGTGAAGGGCTCCAAGAGCCTCCCTGGTAAATGACCACTCCTCCAACCTCTTTCTTTCGTCCGGATTACTTTGGAGGTATTGTTCTACCTGTCGTTGCTCGGCACCTTCCAGTTCTCCATAGAGAAAGGAAATCAGTGTAGCTTCATCGGGTTTATAGCTCATAACCTAGTGTTTCTTTGGTAATCTTTCTTCTTTCAAAAATTCTTTTTAACGCTTCAAGTCCGTAGTACATGCGCGACTTTACAGTATTCTCGGAGACGTTCAGGGCCTCCGCAATCTCTCTAAACTTAAGCCCCTCATACTCTTTCATAATGACAACTTCTCGTTGCTCGTCGCTTAGTTTCATGAGACAATCGTGCAGCAGGTCCGAGAGTTCATTCTGCCTGAATACACGTTCCGGGTCTTCCCTGCGACTGGCGGACGTCTCCCATGGATGGCTGTCTTCGGCTTCGCCAGGCATCAAGTCATGCAACGAAACCGATCGCTCGCTTTTCCTCTTCCTCAACTCTTCCCGGCAGCAATTCACAGCAATTGTATATAGCCATGACCTGAACCGCTCACTGTCCTGCAGGTAAATTATGTTTCGGTGCATGGAGATAAAGGTCCGCTGCGACACTTCCATCGCCAGATCATGGTCGTAAAAGAACTTATAACTGAAATTATAAATCCGCTTGTACCACACTTGCACGAGCTTGCCCTGGGCATGCTGGTCCCCCGCCCTGGCCTGCGACAAGAGGAGGTCCGAATGCATCATAGCAGCTTCAGGTAAGGTTTTGGCCACAGAAAACGGTTTGTTTGAGCTCAATACGTTGTTTTCATAGTATAAAGATGTATGGTTAACGCAAATAGTTTTAAACCGGATGGGATATTTGATAGCGGGAAATTATTGGGCTCTGGCTTATTTTGGGAACAATGACTCACATTACTCACCTTAGCAAGATCATGACGGCATGATATATTTGCATTCAATGAAAAAACTGATCTCCCTCCTTATCCGATATGTTCCCCGCAAATACCTTCAGTTGTTCAGCGGTATTGGACTTAGGGTAGTCGGGGTGTTTTATGCGGGTAATGCAGTGGAGTGCCCGATCTGCGGCAAGCACTACAGAACCTTCTTACCCTATGGCCGAATCAACCCCCGGCCGAATGCACTCTGCCCGTCTTGTCTTTCCCTTGAGCGTCACCGGTTAATTTGGTTATTCATGAAAGAAAATACTGATTTTTTCTCGAGGAAACTACAAGTCCTTCATGTAGCCCCGGAGCATTGCTTCATGAAACGATTTGAAAATATCCATGGCGACGGGTATATCACCGGAGACATTGAGTCACCATTGGCGAAGGTAAAGATGGACATCCATCACATTCCCTTTGAAGAAAATAGATTTGATGTCGTCCTGTGCAACCATGTGCTGGAGCATGTGAAAGATGACATACAGGCCATGCGCGAAATCAACCGGGTACTCCGTCCCGGAGGATGGGCTATTATGCAAGTGCCTTTCTTCTCACCAGTGCCGGAGAAGACCATCGAAGACCCTGGCCTCACTGATCGTCGCGAACGGGAAGCAGCTTTCGGGCAAGATGATCATGTGAGGAAATTCGGAAAAGACTATGCTGAACGAATTGGGCAAAGTGGACTAAAGCCCGAACCCAATGCCTTTGCACATACATTGACCGAAGAGGCCTGCCATCATTATGGTATTTCCCGGAACGAAATCATTTATAGAGGTATCAAACCATGAAGTACCCCTTCCGCCAGTTTACTGAAGAAGATATCCGAACAAAAGTTCCGATGCACAAAGCCGTTGAGTTGATGCGAGAAGCGTTTCTACAGCTAAGTAACGGCGGGGCAACGGTGCCCATGCGGACCATCATTGAAAACCTTAGTCACACTGGGCGTGCATTGTTTATGCCCTCCTATTCATCGGCCTTCGGACTATTTGGATTGAAGATGGTGACTGTTTTTGAATCAAATGAATCTGCTGACTTACCGATTATTCAGGGTAAGGTGTTGGTGACGGACGCCAGGAATGGATCTCCATTGGCGATTCTTGATGCCGAGTACCTCACCGCCCTCAGGACCGGCGCGGCGTCGGGACTTGCGTCGGATGTGCTCGCGCGAAAAGATTCAACTGTCCTGGCACTTTTCGGAACTGGCGCCCAGGCTGAATCCCAACTGACGGGCGTGATGGCGGTTAGACCCATCGAAGAGGTGATCATCTTCGGCAAGACAGAAAAGAAAGCATTGGCGTTTTGTGAATCGATTGGAAACAAGTATAAAGTTAGCCTTCATGTCGGTGAGGTTTCAAGAGATCTAAGGCATGCTGACATCATTTGTACGGCTACGACCTCTTCCAACCCATTGTTTAACTCAACTGAAATCAAAAGAGGAGTGCATATCAATGCCATTGGGGCATTCAAACCCACGATGCAGGAAATTCCTCCGGCGACTGTTCAACAATCGTGTTTGGTTGTCGATCAGCGCGACGCGGCCTTATCTGAAGCAGGTGATATCATGATACCTATTCAACAAGGCTTGATCGGACCAGAACATATCCATGCAGAATTGGGGGAGATAATTTCCGGTTCTCGTGTGGGCCGCACGGCCGACAATCAAATAACGTTGTTTAAGTCAGTAGGTAATGCTATTCAGGACTTGGCGATCGCGCAGTTTATGGTTCAGGGGTAACTTAAGACACGAATCTACTTTCACCCTTGCTGGCTTCGGGACGCGCCCACGATGACAAACTACTCCTTCTTATAACTAATCATAATCCCTGCACGACTGGAGTGGTCAATCGTTGTCGTATAATCAGGATGACTTTCTACAAAGTTCAGGAAGTCCTTGCTTGCTTGTCCGTCGGTGACATTATGGGTGGTGAAACAACCACCCTTCTTCAGTTTGGGATTCAGGTCGATGAAATATTGCTTGTACCAGTCTTTGTCCGCATCCGAGAATATAAAGTCAAACGGACCTGCTGCCTCTTTTACCACATCATGGGCATTGCCCAATCTTGAGTCCACATATGCCGATAATCCAGCTTCAGCCAAATTCTTCAATGCTTCGTTCCTTCTTCGCTCACTCATTTCAATGGTTATCAGCTTCCCACCCGTCTTGCTCATGGCCCAGGCCAGCCATATGGTGGAGTGTCCTGTGGATGTTCCGATTTCCAAACCGGATGTGTACCCATGCTTCACAATAACGTCATGCAATGTCTGGCCGTCCTGATAGGGGACATTTAAATCATGCCATTCGCCTTTGTGGGATTTGAGAAAGGCCTCTACCTTGACATCCAGTTCCTTGTTTCCCTGCGCAAGGACGGAGGTACCGGCACCGCTCACAAGTGCCCAGGCGATGATAAATGCGATGTCTTTCATGTGCCGATTTTTAGGTTAGACAAAGCACCCAATCATTTTATTCCCTAATGAAAAAGGTGCAATTCTTTCGACTTGCACCCAATTTGCAAATCGTAACTCTTAATTATTTTGGCAGTTTATCCAGCACCTCCATCACCTCCTTCACATGCAACCGGCTGGTCTCAAGGAGTGCCTTCTCGTCCGCATTCAGGTCAAGCTCAATAACTTTTTCAACGCCATTCTTGCCGAGCACAACGGGCACGCCCAGGTAACAATTCTTGATACCATATTCACCATCCAACTGGATGCACACCGGAAGAACTCGTCTTTGGTCTTTTACGATTGCCTCTACCATTTGGGCAGCTGCCGAACCGGGGGCGTACCAGGCAGAGGTACCCATGAGCTTCACCAATTCTCCTCCTCCCACTTTCGTCCGCTCAATAATCGCATTCAGTTTTTCCTTATCAATCATCTCCGTAACCGGAATTCCACCGACGGTGGTATAGCGTGGCAGCGGAACCATCGTGTCGCCGTGGCCACCCAGTATCATTGCCTGAATATCTTTTGGAGAAACATGCAATGCCTCTGCCAGGAAAGCCCGATAGCGGGCGGTATCCAAAATCCCGGCCATTCCCATGATTCGTGTCCGTGGAAATTTCGATGTTAAGTGAGCCTGATAGGTCATTACATCCAGGGGGTTGGAAACAACGATGATGATGGCATTGGGAGAATGCTTCACCACGTTTTCTGTTACGGTTTTTACAATGCCCGCATTTGTGACTATCAGGTCATCACGGCTCATTCCTGGCTTGCGGGGCAAACCTGAAGTAATGACCACCACATCCGACTTTGCGGTCTTTGAATAATCATTGGTTGATCCGACAGTCTTGCTGTCATAGAGATTGATCGGTGCTTTCTGCCAGATGTCAAGGGCTTTGCCTTCCGCCAGCCCTTCTTTGATATCAATCAATACAATTTCATTTGCGATCTCACGCTGTGCAAGAACATCGGCGCACGTAGCACCAACATTACCCGCACCCACAACAGTTACTTTCATAGTTAAGGATTTGAGAATGGATTATTCCTTGTTTCGGGTGTAAGTTATCAAAGGCTTGAAGAAAGAAAAATGACATAAGTCATTTTAAAATGGATGCCTGGTGCATGTGTACCACCGCTGTCGTTTGGGAAGTCACCTTAAACCGATCATCTATCCTCAGCCCTACCACCCAAACGATCTCTCCCCCGGATTCTATTACAGTAACTGTCTGCTTTTTGTTCAGCGGTACCTTCTCGTCTATCAGAAAATCGCTTAGTTTCTTCCGGTGCGCCAGTCCGAGCGGGCAGAAGGAGTCTCCATTTCTCCATTTGCGCCACACCAATGGGTACTTGACAAGTTCTGCGTCAAACGTTCCATGGTCTTCGCTGGCCTCGATCTTGTTTCCAGGTGCTGTCTTAAGAGTCAGGACCCATGGACCCAGTACCGCTTTGGCCTGGCCATCCTCGATAAGGATTTCATGGGCCCACTCCTGCCGTGGCGAGACAATAATATATTCCCGGTCGATCACGGCTTCATGCGTATTCGAGAGGAATTTTTTTCCGGGGGCACCGTCCAAAGCTGAAATCAATTGATCACACCGGTCCCACTCAAATCCAAATGGCCGCAGCCACTCATAGCAGACAAATACCGGATGTTCGAGGAGAAGCAACAACGTTTTGTCAACCATGAATTGCTGTCCTTCATTTTTGGTGATGGTGTCTTTTAGTTGACCCAAACCGCGTTTCATCAATTCATGAGCGCCCTTTATCTTCTCCAGAGAATTTCCAAAGGTTTGTGCAAGGGACGGGTTGAGTTCCTTCAGCCTGGGAACTACCTGGTGACGAACAAAATTCCGCTGGTAGTCGCTGGTGGCATTACTTGCATCTTCCCTCCACATCAGTTTCTCTGCTTTGGCAAAGTCCAGGATCTCTTGTCGGGTGGCAAATAGCAAGGGACGAATGATCTTCCCATTCCTCACCGGTATGCCGGTAAGCTGGTCCAGGTTTGCTCCTTTGATCCAGCGAAGCAGCACGGTTTCAATATTGTCATCAAGATGGTGGGCAGTTGCGAGCCAATGGAATTTCTTTTCCTCCATCAATTCATCAAACCAGTTATAGCGCAATTCGCGGGCGGCCATCTGGACGGATAGCCGTGTTTCTTCGGCATAATTCTTGGTTGAAAACCGTCGGCTATAAAAGTCAATCTTAAACCGGGCGCAATATTGCTTGATAAATGCTTCATCGCCGTCAGATTCCTCGCCACGCAGCTGAAAGTTGCAGTGGGCCACGGCTATGGAGTAACCTGCTTCCTGAAATACAGCGGTCATGACCATGGAGTCGAGACCACCGCTTACCGCCAGGAGAATGCGATCTCCCGGATCAAAGAGGTCCTGCTGGGAAACAAAGTTCTTGAAAGCGGTGAGCATCTTTCAAAATTATCAAAAGTCCTTGTGTCTCCTTGGCTTTTCTACCTTTGTGACCGCATGAAAACAGTCCTGATGATCTTATTGGCCCTGGCTTGCTCATTGTCGTGTTTTGGGCAGAAAAAGGTTAAACTCAAGCATGCCAATACATTGACCGGGAGTGTGCAAAACGGGGTACGCAGCGACTGGGTGATCGGCGATGTGGTTTTCGTTCAAAATGAAGCAACTATTTATTGTGACTCGGCAATTTTTGACCGTGCCAAAAATTTCGTTGAGGCGTATGGACATATCCGGATCACAGAAGGCGATTCCGTCACCGTCACAGCCAGGAGGTTAAGCTATGATGGCGACAAGAAGATCGCCTATCTCAGGAAGAGTGTCATCTTCAAGAAGCTGGAAACAGCCACCCTGTATACCGACTTTTTGGATTATGACCGAAAGAAAAATCTCGCCCGTTATTTCAATGATGGCAAACTCGTCGACAGCACGAATACTCTGACGAGTAAGAAAGGGTACTATGAAATCGGCACCAACATGGCTTCATTCAAGTCTGACGTGGTGGGTGTAAATAAGAACTACACCATGCATTCTGATACCTTGCAATACAATGCCAACAACAAGCATATCTACTTCCAGGCAATGACAAAGCTGGAGGACCGGGAAGGTGGCATCGCTTACTATGAGAATGGATACTATGACACGAAATTCAAAAAATCAGACCTCGTAAAGGGTGATTTTCAAACGCCGGAATACAAACTGAGCGGCACACGTCTTCTTCTTGACGACATTCGCAAATTTTATAAGGCCATTGGCAATGTAGTGATGACATCCAAGACCGAGAACATGAACATCTATGGTGATGATGGTTACTATGACCGCGCCAATGGAATTTCTAAAGTCTATGGTCACGCCTATGCGGCGAGGGTGACCGATGAAAATGATACACTTTTTATTTCGGCCGATACACTGATGTCTGTGGAGAGCCCTGATCCAAAGAAGAAAAGGTTATTAGCCTATCACCATGTGCAAATCTTTAAGGAAGATCTTCAGGGGAAGGCGGACTCCCTGGTGTACATGGCAAACGACTCCACCCTGTATTTCTACAAAAGTCCGGTGCTGTGGGCCAGCGAGAATCAAATGACAGCTGACTCTATCAGGATTCTGCTGGAGAAGAAGAAAATAAGTCGAATTTATATGGTCTCAGATGCATTTGTTGCCTCGCAGGACACCCTGTTTAATTTCAACCAAATCAAAGGCCGAAAGATGACGGCCTACTTCAATGATAAAAGTATCGATCATGTGATCGTGGTTGGAAACGGAGAAAGCATCTATTATGCCTTGCAGCAAAAAGAAGAAGGAGCCGGCGACAAGAAAGAAAAAGTTACTATTGTCTCTGGTATGAACAAAATTGTATGCAGCAACATGAGGATAAACTTTAAAGAGGGAAAGGTCAACAACATAAGTTTCTACATTAACCCTGATGCTTCCTTCATCCCCCCTCATGAACTCCATGATGAAGACAAATTACTCAGGGGGTTTGTCTGGCGAGGAGGAGATCGACCAAACAGGGAGATGGTGACCTACAAATACCACTAAAGGGTTATTGCAACGGGTCAATAGCCGGACTTATTGTATTGTTAACCTTGTTTATTTGCATTTCATTTTGAGTTCCCTGACCTTT
Source organism: Cytophagales bacterium (assembly GCA_025358885.1). GTDB lineage: Bacteria > Bacteroidota > Bacteroidia > Cytophagales > Cyclobacteriaceae > ELB16-189. The sequence goes on from JANYHW010000150.1 coordinate 7,766, forward strand.
ATTGTATATTTTCAATTGACTAAGTGTGCTCAGTATGAAGCGGTTTGTCCTCGTTTTGATTATGGGTTTGTCAGGACTTTCAGTTCTGGGCCAGAGCTTTGAATGGACGGAGCGCCAGGAGAATTATCAGGCTGGATTTGGTCAGACACTGAAGATTCCCATAAAGATCAAGAACAACTCAGACAAGTCTCAGTTCTTTATTATCAGGAAGGTCCAAAGCGAATTGGGTTCCAGCCAAAAAGGCTATTTCTGCCTTGGTGATGAGTGTCTTGAGCCTGGGCTCGACCAGTTTTCAAAGAAAATTGAGCCCGGAGAAACCCTTTCCAATCTCTATTTCACTATTGAAACAGGCTTAGTAACCACTAGTAATTCCTTCCGTTTTGAGGTGTATCCACGTGGCAACCAGGCCATTGGACTCGAACATGCCTTTTCACTTTCTGTAGATGAAAAGCCTGCAAAATCACTAGTTTTCCAGTCCAGAGACATTTCGATCCATGACGTTTACCCAAATCCAATAGCAGACATATCATACATTGACTACCGCATTTATAATGAATCCATTAAGGCGAAAGTCGTGATTCACAATATCTTAGGGAGTCCCGTCGGACATTATGAGTTACCAGTCTATGAAACAAAGGTGAAGATTCAGGCAGATGAGCTTTCGTCCGGAGTATATTTCTACACGGTTTATCTAGATAACATAGGCGTCCTGACCCGAAAACTGGTGGTAAGGAAATAAATCACCGGGAAGATCGTTTTTAGTGTGTTTCAGATATGTGGGGTTGAATCGTATATTTGCGGCCTTCTTTTATGATCAGAAGACTGTTAATGAACTGTGGGGTAGCGGTTTGCCTGTTGTTGGCAATATCGTGTGGCAATTTTCGCAAAATTCAGAAGAGCGAAGACTGGCGGATAAAATATGATGCAGGACTCTCCTATTATAACAACAAGGACTATTACCATACTGCCATCCTTTTTGAGGAGATTCTCCCCGTGGTGAGGGGGCTGCCGGAAGGTGAAAAAGTCGAGTTCTACCTTGCTTATTGTCAGTATTACGAAAAGACTTATTTGCTGGCCTCGAACCAGTTTAAGACCTATTTCGAAACCTATGCCCGAAGTTCGATGGCGCAGGAAGCTTATTTTATGTATGCCTATTCCCTTTACGTAGGAGCTCCTGACTGGAACCTGGATCAGAAGAGTTCCATCGAGGCCATGTCGGCGATGCAGAACTTTCTTAACCGGTTTCCAGAGAGCAAGTTTCGCGAAAGAGCCGTGGAAGTCATTTCCGCAAGCCAGTTGAAGTTGGAGAAAAAAGGCTACGAAAATTCAAAGCAGTATCTGAAAATAAAGATGTACAAAGCAGCAGTGATCGCATTTGATAATTTTAAGAAACAGTTTCCGGACTCCAAATACCTGGAGGAACTGGCCTATCTGAAGGTTGTGGCGGAATACCGGTTTGCCATGCAAAGCTTTCAACACCTTCAATTGGACCGCTATAACTCAGTTATCACTTACTACCAGGAACTGGTGGACAATTTTCCGGGAAGCAACTATTTAAAAGATGCACAGAAAATGTATTCTGTGAGTCTGAATCAAATCAATAAACTAAAAACAAACAAAAATTCATAGCACATGGCCAATCAACCTTCCATTATTACCCGTGACGTCGACAAGATTGCAGCACACACCGGAAATGTTTACGAATCCGTTGTGGTGATCTCAAAGCGCGCACGCCAGATTGCAATCAACATCAAAGAAGAACTCAACAATAAGCTTGCAGAATTTGCCACAACGGTAGATAACCTGGAGGAAGTTTTCGAAAACCGCGAACAAATTGAGATCTCCAAGTTTTATGAGCGCCTGCCAAAGCCTACGACAACTGCCCTGGAAGAATTCCTGGAAGGCAAGGTAATGTACCGCCGTCGCACTGAAGAGGTTAAGGCTGAACTCTAACATGCTGAAGGGCAAGAAAATCTTGCTGGGAATAACGGGAAGTATCGCGGCCTACAAAGCGGCTTACCTCACCAGATTATTGATCAAGCAGGAGGCTGAAGTGAAGGTCATCATGACCCCTTCGGCCGAAGGTTTTATTGCCCCGCTGACGCTCTCCACACTTTCCAGAAATCCCGTACTCTCCCGTTTTCAAAAAAGTGAAGGCGGCGAGTGGAATAACCACGTAGAACTTGGCCTTTGGGCAGATGTAATCGTCATTGCGCCCGCTACAGCCAATACACTTGCCAAGATGGCAAGTGGTGCATGCGATAACCTGCTAATGGCCACCTATCTTTCGGCCCGATGCCCGGTTTTTTTCGCCCCAGCGATGGACCTCGACATGCTGAAACACCCAGCCACACAGAAAAATATTGAAACTCTCCAGCAGTTTGGCAATCGCCTTATTGATGCCGATTTTGGAGAATTGGCGTCCGGTCTCACCGGACAGGGTCGAATGGCCGAGCCTGAGGCCATTGAAAAGATACTGGAAAACTTCT
>JANYHW010000152.1 GCA_025358885.1 Cytophagales bacterium
CCTTAATGTCTGGGAAACATTAATCTTCATTCTAAATGGAATGGTGTTCATCCTCATTGGTCTCCAGTTGCCTCTCATCATTAAGAATCTTGATGGATTTTCCCTTTCGCAGGTTGCAATATTCGGGTTGCTCATCAGCGCCCTGGTCATGGTCATTCGAATGCTCTGGATATTCCCTGGGGCCTACCTCCCCGCGCTACTATTCAAGAGCATCCGCGAAAAAGAAACCCCACCAAGTTGGAAGGCTGTCATGATTGGCGGTTGGAGCGGGATGAGGGGCGTGGTTTCCCTTGCCTCAGCCCTTGCACTCCCGCTCACCATGACCGGTGGAACTGCCTTTCCTTTCCGCAACACCATTCTCTTCATCACCTTTGTAGTCATCCTGATGACGCTGGTATTACAGGGACTCACCTTGCCGCTTATAATCAAATGGGCAAATCTTCCGGATATGGACAAGGTTGAGGTGGAGGAAAAGAACCTGCGCCTCGCCATCTCCTATTCTGCAATTGAATTCATTGAGTCTAACTACGCGCAGGAAGATGCCACCCGGGATGCGCTTCACCATATTAAGACCAAATATGAAAAGCGGATGGATCACATCAACCACCGAATGATCACCGCCGATCTTTCAGGGCATTCGGAGGAAGTGTTCCGCGAATTCAACAAGATTCAATTGCAGATGATAGACTTCGAGCGCAAGCAAATCAAGGACATGAGGCGAAAGAATAGATTTCCTGATGAGGTCATGCGAAAAGTTGAATACGAACTCGACCTGGAAGAAGCCGCGCTCCGCAACTTCGCCTGAGGTCAGACCCTGACGATTAGCAATTACTATTTCTTATAAAGCGCCTTCCCCGCAGCTTCGTATTTATCACCTGCATTCCAGAATGGCGCCTTAGGTCCATTGGCCAGAAGGTAATTCGCATACACAAAGGCTTTGTAATACTTCACGAGGTATTCAAAATCAAGCGTTCCTACCTCATCCGCCGGCTGATGATAATATTTCATAATCTCTTCGTCGAAAGATTTGACACCCGCTGCGAAGTCAATGGCTGGAATACCCTTACGTGCAAAATTAAAATTATCCGAACGTTCATATAGGTTTTGCTCTGGCACCGGGTCCCTGCCTGCCTTCAGGCCAAAAGCTTCGCATGCTTTTGAAATATCTGCCTCTGCGCTCGTACGCTCGAGGCCAATCACTGTAGCCACGGATTTGTCATTGTACCCTGCGCCATCACAATCGAAATCAAATATCGTTTGGTTCAGGGGAACGAGGGGGTGATCGGCATACCATAAACTCCCGAGCAATCCTTTTTCCTCACCGGTCAATGCCATAAACAACACCGAGCGCTTCGGAGGGAATCTCGAAAAGAATTTTGCTGCTGTCATCATGCCCACCGTACCCATTGCATTGTCGCGGGCACCATTGTAAATTGAATCCTGATTCTTCTTCGCTCCAATACCCACGTGGTCATAGTGGGCAGAGATAACGAGGTATTCATTCTTGAGTACCGGGTCTGTACCTTCAATCTTACCAATGACATTTTTCGAGGGGATAAGCAATTGCTTACCTCCTTCAATGGTAAGGGATCCGTCTATTTTCTTTTGCTCCTTCAGGGTCTTCATCCCGGCAACATCAGCGTCCTTCATCCACAGGTGAGGAACTTCAGGGCCATCGGATTTAACGATGGTACGGCTATTATTTGCGAAGTAGTTCACTACGGCAGGCCATGGAAAAGGAGTGGTCACAAAAAACTCGATGAGGCCCGCTCCACCGCCCGCTTTTACCCGACTGAACTTCTCAGCAGAAGCCCCAAAAATCTGTTGTGGCCCGGCGGAGTCTTTAGAACCGGCAATGGAAACGACCATTTTCCCCTTGATGTCAGCAGGCATTTCTTCTGCTGAACCGTATCCCACATATATGCATTCTCCAGTCCACTCACCCTTCCCTTCCAATACAATGAATTGCTCTTTGAATGCAAACGCATCACCCCCAAACCTGAGCGAGCCGCCAGCCACCGGTGAGGATTTCACCAGCTGAACAGGTTGAAAGTACTTTTCCGCGCCCATCAGTTGTACCAGGCCCAGCTGCATGAAGTTTGACGCGATGTAGTTGGCCGCAATATCAATCTCCTTCGACCCGGTATCGCGACCGCGCATTTCATCCGCCGCCAAAAAAGTCAGCGGACCCTCTACTTCCTGGCGGGTTACCAACTTTTCAATTTCTGCGATCGGTTTCTTTTGTGCAGACGCTACTGACGTGAATAACAAGAAGGTTGATACGATCAATACGCTTTTCATGGGCTGGAGTTATTTCGACGTAAGCTAGGTTTCTTTTCCAAAAAGAAAAAGGCGACATCTTACGACATCGCCTTTATTCAGGATATGGCAAAGGTACTATCTTAAAAACAACATCTCACGGTACTTTACCAAAGGCCAGTCTTCATCATCCACCAGCAATTCAAGTTTGTCCACGGCATCCCGGATCGTATCGAAATACTTCTCCTTCACATCATCACAATAGGCAAATGCCCTCTTGTGCGTATCCGTGATTTTATTGATGCGCTTCCTTTCCTCCACCATCTGACGCGTTCCGTTCTTAATCGTGTCAATGTGACCGGAAATTTCCTTGATGGTTTGAACAACCGCTTTGTTATCCACGCCAAGCCCTTTCAATCCATTGGCATTCTGGATCAGCTTGTTCTGATAAGCGATGGCGGTGGGGATGATGTGGTTCATAGCGAGGTCACCGATCACACGTGCTTCGATCTGTACCTTTTTGATGTAAGCCTCAAGACGGATTTCATTGCGGGCCTCGAGCTCTTTGTGCGAAAGTACACCGTGCTTTTCAAACAATGCTACAGATTCCTTCGTGAGGTATGCTTCAATGGCTCGGGGCATATTTTTGATGTTGTTCATTCCGCGCTTGGCGGCTTCTTTCACCCAATCCTCAGAATAGCCATCGCCTTCGAACCTTACACTCTTCGATTCCTTGATATACTTCCTCAATACATTGACAATTGCCAGGCGTTTTTCAGTGCCCTTGTCGATTTCCTTGGTAACGGCCTCATTGAAATGATCAAGTTGTGCCGCCACGATAAGGTTAAGAACCGTCATCGGTATTGCGCAATTATCGCTGGCACCCACGGCCCGGAATTCAAATTTGTTGCCCGTGAAGGCAAAGGGTGAGGTGCGGTTGCGGTCGGTAGCATCCAAAATGATCTCAGGGATCTGATCGATACCCAACTTCATGTACATATTGTCGCCTTTCTCAATCTTCACATTCCCCTTTTTCTCCAATTCATCCAGCACAGCCGACATCTGTGTGCCGATAAATACAGACATGATGGCTGGAGGCGCTTCGTTGGCTCCAAGTCGGAAGTCGTTGGCCGCGGTGGCGATGCTGGCCCGTAGCAAATCACAATATTCATGAACAGCCTTGATGGTAGTCACAAAAAAGGTGAGGAACAGCAGGTTATCCCTTGCACTGCTGGACGGCGCATACAGATTGATACCATTGTCTGTGATGAGTGACCAGTTATTGTGCTTTCCACTTCCGTTGAGCCCTGCAAATGGTTTCTCATGGAACAGGACTTTCAGGTTGTGTTTCTCGGCCACACGACCCATCACATCCATCATCAATTGGTTGTGATCATTGGCCACGTTTACTTCTTCGAAAAGAGGTGCCACCTCAAACTGGCACGGAGCCACTTCATTGTGGCGCGTCCGTACTGGAATTCCCAATCGCCAGCTTTCGAACTCAAATTCTTTCATGAAGTCGTATACGCGGGCCGGGATGGAACCGAAGTAGTGATCTTCCATTTGCTGACCACGCGCCGGAGCATGTCCAAACACTGTCCGGCTTGCCATCACAAGGTCCGGACGGGCCATGTACAATGCTTCATCCACCACAAAGTATTCCTGTTCAGGACCCAATGAGGCAACCACATGCTGTATATCCTTATCAAACAACTGACAGACCTTGGTAGCGGCCACATCCACAGCCTTTAGTGCTTTCAACAGCGGTGATTTGGTGTCGAGAGACTCCCCGGTATAGGAAACAAATACGGTGGGGATGCAAAGCGTCTTTCCATATAAGAACATGGGGGACGTAGGGTCCCAGGCCGTATAACCACGGGCTTCAAATGTGCTGCGTATACCTCCACTTGGAAACGAGGAGGCGTCGGGCTCTTGCTGAACCAACTCGCTTCCCTTGAATTTTTCAATGCCCGACTGCGCGTCGAAAAAGGAATCGTGTTTCTCCGCTGTTCCACCTGTCATGGGTTGAAACCAGTGGGTAAAATGGGTAGCGCCCTTACTCATGGCCCACAACTTGGCAGCAGAAGCCACTGCGTCCGCTGTCGTTGCATCAATTTTATCATGATTCTTGATGGCGGCGGTGACGTTCTTGAACACCGCAGGTGCCAGTGAAGCACGCATCTGTTCCGTGTTAAAGACATTCTCTCCAAAGAAATCCGAAACTTTCGGACCTGGACTTGACACCGGAACGGAAGGCCGTTCATTCAATTTTTTCAATGCTTCAAAGCGTAAATAGGCCATAGTGGTTGTGGTTTAAACTATTTCGCGCCAAAAATAGATCAATTTTTGATTCACATGGGTATTTTTTGACCCTATTTTCCCAAAAACATTAATAGTTTGTCGCAAACGGGTGAATGATTGAAGTACTACTTGAGATGATGGTAAAATCAATGGTCTCCATCAGGTCAGTTTATACGGAAGCTTTGGTCGAGGGTCTCATCGAGGCTTGTTCATAGCAAGCCAGAGGTGGTCAGCTATATTTTTTGTCCTGCAGCGCTTTGTCTATTTTTGGCCACGCCAATGAAGAAACATTTCTGGACTGCCATCATATTGCTTCTCCTCGTCCTCGCGGCACTGGCTGTCCTTCGTACATCATCATTCAAGCAACGCGAACAAGACGTCATTGCATCCATGCAGACCATGCAAACGCCTGGCTCAATCAAGTTTTTTCAGATTGTTTCCGACTCCATAAGCTTTATTAGCCTGGGGATACCCGCCATCTTTCTCATTACCGGTCTCTTGAAGAAGAAGAGAGAGTTTACGCGGAAGGGACTACTCATATTGCTCAGTATTGCACTGGCCGGCAGTATCTCCGCCACGATCAAAAGAACAATCAAGGAACCTCGTCCTTATGAGGTGGATTCAAGGATCAAACAATTAAGTGTCGGGGGCAGCAATTCATTTCCATCCGGTCATACTGCGGAAGCATCCGTAGCTACCCTCGGTTTTTGCTTTATTCTGTTTCGCACGCCACTCCCTGTTGTCCTTTCCATAATATGGGCTTTGCTCATCATGCTTTCGCGGATTGTGCTGGGCGTTCACAACTTCACGGACATTGTCGCTGGATTTGTCGTCGGTTGCCTGGGATTGCTACTCATGCAGAAAGTCTTCGATCGATTTGAGCGGTCAGAGCCAACCGCCAAGGCTGAAGGCTAAAGGCCAATGGCCAAATTCAGCCGCGGGCCCTCGATTTGACTTCCTCAAATTCCCTGGAGTAATCTTCTCTCAACGTCCCCATCCACCTGTCCCACCACAAAAAATAAAGGCCATAGTTACCGTTAAAAAACTGGTGGTGCTGGTTATGATTTACCGACGTGTTGATCCACTTCCCAATCGGGCTATTTGAAAATCCCTTTGGATAAAGTTCATAGCCAAGGTGACCATATACATTGTATATCATCATAATCAAGAGGAATAGTGCAATGGCCAAAGGATGAATCGGATACAAGAAGGGAACAACGGCGACTATGCCGTATTCCACTACCGCTTCCAGCGGGTGAAATGCCATCGCCGCCCACGGCGAAGGATTGGTGGAAAGGTGGTGCACTTTATGAAGGTACCCGAAAATCTCTGGTCGATGCATAAGCCGGTGCGTCCAATAGAAGTAAGTATCATGAACTACGAGGGTTATGGCGACACTGCCAAAGAAATAGACCATACTATGAGCGTGAATATCCCTGTACACCATGGTGTATTGCGCAATGGGTCCGAAAAAGAAGAGATAACCCAGGGTTGCAAAAATGATGGTTGTACTTACCGAGTACAAGAACTCGCGCTGGTAGTCTGTCAGTGATGGAAAATGAGTTTGAATCTTCCGAAAAGACCAGGAATTCTTTTTGGCGTAGTAAAAAAGAAAGAAGGCGATGCCAGCCAGTATGACATAACGCAGGAAAATAACAAGAAAGATTATTATAAACTGGTTGTTACCCTCACCCATGAACTCACTCATGGGGTAAATTTCGTGAATTAATTATCGCAAAATCAGGGGGTGGAAGAAATTAATTCCCTCCGTGTCAGAATTTAGTTGGAACGCTTTACAGATCCTCCGCTACTTGAATTTGTATTGGTTTTGGAGGGATTGCCACGATACCGAATACTGCCTCCACTGCTTGCATGTGCATCCAGACCATTGGTCACATTCAATTTGATACTGCCAGCACTGCTCGCGCTGGCGTCGGCGGATTCAGCCAGAAGGTTATACGCATCAACTTCTCCTGCGCTGCTGGTTTCCGCGGTGATTGATTTAGTCTTTCCCTCCAGGCTCACGTCCCCGGCACTGGAAGTGTGAACCTGTATATCATTGGCTTCTATGCTTATTTCAATATTGGCTGCGCTGGAGGCATGAATTTCCATCGAGTTGGCCTTAATGGTACCCTCAGAAAAAATATTGGATGCTGAGCTCGCCGAAATCTTGTCTAATTCAACATAGGTAACATACGCTTTCACGTCTCTGCGGCCATGAAATCCGGAGTTGTCCCTCATGTGGATTTTAAGATAGCTTCCCGAAATCTCTGTAATGACCTCTGATAAGTCCGTACCCGTCACTTCCACTTTTACGCTTTCCTTGTCACCTTTCTTCAAATAGACATCGACAGCCTCCGCCGATTTTACCCCCTTAAAGGTACCTATGTTCCTGACTTCACTTTTCTGGCCCACGGCAGAGAGCGACAACACACATCCCAGGAGGATTAAAGCTTTCATCTTCATTGTTTTAGCGATTTGGTTGAATGACCCACAAGGTGAGGATAGGTTGCATCGCAATATTGCCATTTATCCCAAATTTTTGAATGCTTGTAAGAATTAGGCTAATTTTGCTTAAATTTCAATGATTCAAACCCTAATTTGGCTCAAAATTAATAAGCTATGATTAAAGAGACACTCAACGTTTTGATCAACCTGGCAGCCAGCGACAAAAATGTGGGAGAAAAAGAAGCAAAGACCATCCACATGATTGGCAAGGCCCACGGACTTACCAAGGACGAAGTAACTGCCATGATTGAAAAACCAACACCAATCGGGAACCTGTCAGGCTTTACCGAAGACCAGAAATTTGAAAATCTCTATCACCTTATACAATTAATGAAAAGTGACGGGCAGGTTTTTAAGAGCGAAATGAGCTTCTGCGAAGAGGTGGCGGAAAGGTTGGGTTATAAAAAGCAGGTGATCGGTGAATTGGCCAGCAAGATTTACAGCGATCCTACGATCACCTCGGACCGCAAATCCCTGATGGCCCGCGCCCACAAGTTCGTAAAATAAGCAACTCTAAATTGTCTGAGGAGTTCCGTACTGCGGAACTCCTTTATTTTTTCTCAAATACCTTCTTGCCGCCGAGTACCGTCATGAGGACTTCCGTCTTCAATAGTTCCCTCTCATCAACTTTCATAATGTCCTGCGAGAAAACGGTAAAGTCGGCAAGTTTACCCGGCACAATCGACCCTTTGATATTTTCCTCAAACGCACCATAGGCTGCATCCAGGGTGTAAGAACGCAAGGCTTGCTCACGGGTCATCTTTTCTTCCCCTTCATAGCCGCCTTGCGGTTCACCTTTCAATGTTTTGCGGGTGACGGATGCATAAAAGCTTGCAATGGGATTAATGGGCTCAACGGGTACGTCGGTTCCATTGATGACTTTCGCACCTGTTTTCAAAAGCGATTGCCACATGTATGCCCCTTCTTTGATGCGCTTCTCTCCGAGCCTTTCAATTGCCCAGGGCCGGTCGGAAGAAAGATGAATGGCCTGCATGGCAGCGATGACTCCCAATTTTCCAAAGCGAGGAATATCACGCGGACTTAAATGTTGGGCGTGCTCGATACGGAAACGATGATCTTTCTTCTCCGGATTCTCCTTGAAGGCAATTTCGTATCGATCAAGGACCTCGCGGTTGGCCCTGTCGCCTATGGCATGAGAACATACCTGGAAACTATACTTCAATGCGTCACGGGAAGTCTTCATGACGGTATCCATTGAAAGCGTAGCCATTCCGGACGTGCCAGGTTGATCCGTATACGGCTCAAGCAACCATGCACCACGCGAACCCAGCGCACCATCACAATTTAGCTTGATAGAACGGATGGTGAGAAGATTCTTCTCCAGATCAATTTCAGGGCCCTTCTTATACCACTCCTGAATCATTTTTCTGTTCCATCCCGATAACATAACATACAATCGCACAGTCAGTCTTCCGTCATTTCTGAATTCATGATACATCTCAAATATTTGATCTTGTCTTTCAGAATCCTTGGGATCTAAACTTGCCTCGTGAAAGCCTGTAATACCATTCCTCGCACAGGCATTCAAGGCAAGCATCAAGGCCTGCGCATCTGTTTCTTTCGATGGAGCCGGAACATATTTTGTAATCAGGCTCATGGCACGTTCATTGAAAATGCCGGTAGGATTGCCAAACTTATCCCGAATGACTTCTCCACCTTCAACCGCATTGGTTCCTAATTTCTCCACTGACAGTTGATTTACTCCTGCCATCTGCATAGCCTTCGCGTTGGCGAACCCTGCGTGACCGCTGGCATGACGAAGAAATACAGGATTATTAGGAGAGACTTCACTCAACTTCTCATGTGTCTGGAATCCCTTCACCATCTTCTCAGGCTTCACATCCCATTTGTCCTGGTGCCAGCCACGCCCGATAATCCATTGACCTGGCTGCGCTTTCGCCACTGCATCCTTGACTTTCGCTACCAACTCGTCATAGTTTTTCACACTCATCAAGTCCAGGTTAAGTTCATTGTAACCAAGGTTCATGATGTGTCCATGCGACTCAATAAAACCCGGAGTGAGTGTTGCGCCCTTCAAGTCGACTATTTCTGTCTTGTCACCCAGGTATTTCTCCGCCTCGGCGAGTAAACCTGCATAAACAATGGTGTCGGCTTTTACAGCCACAGCCTCCACAATTGGGTTCTTGTCGTCCATGGTGTAAATGGTTCCACCTTTGATCAGCAGGTCAACAGGTTCCTTCTTTGTCTGGCAACTCATTGCCGCGATCAGGAGGAGAAGAATGTATTTTTTCATATCAGCTAAGAAATATTAATGTAAATAAGGCTATTCTTCACCACAAGTCAACTGCTATTACTTGGGCAAAAGCACTCGAAGATAAACTAACCAACCCGGTCATAAGCCCATAGTTATTCAATACACTGAATGACTGGAACCGGATAGTTTGGTGCAGAGGTCTCCATTTCTCAGCATCGTTGTTATCCATTTTCTAATGGATGAAACAGGTCGAACGCAGTTTCAAAGGAAAAGAATCAAGTATCTTCGTCAAAAAACCAGTACCCATGAAACGGTCCGTCATTATCTTTTTATTTTTAATTTCCATGGCTACAGCCTACGGGCAAAATGTAGGCCTGTCATTCTCCTACTTCATTCCAAGAAATGGATATTTCTCCACGCCGATCAGTCCTTTTTCTATTCGCGGCATTGGCGTTGACCTCAATCGGTTCATAGCATTGGAGACTGGGGCCTCGCTCTACCGGATGTCTGGACTGAACATTGTCGACCTGCCTTTTGAAAGCAAATCTGCCCTGACCGGGCCCAATTTCACATTATTCGTCCCGGGGGAGATTGTATTTCAATTCAAGGGCCGTGGTTTCGAATTCGATGTAAAAGCAGGAGGCTTCTTTTTCTATGCATTCGATCAACACCTCAACTACGGAAACCTCGATCGCGAGCTGCGCAAACAACAAAACTGGGATGTTGTAAATTCTCAGTTTGCTTTTGAGAACAAACCAGGTTTCGGATACAGTGCGGGAATCGAATTCAGCGTGGATGTAACGAAGCAGTGGGGTATTTCCATTGAGACCAACTACCTCACTGGACAATCCAAGATCCCTCTCACAGGAAGCTATTCAGGAGGATACATAGGCGGCACCAACTCCACCGTACAAGCCGAATACAAAGACGCCAAGGTTGATTTCACGGGACTCGAATTCTCTATCGGAATCTTTTTCAAAACGGGCAAGAGGTGAGCTAGTGTTCCCTGATGTCAACTGATGGTCGCTCGTGCCATTCAGAGACATTCTTGTTTTCCTTTTTATACAATGCCCTGGAATCGTCCCTGAATTGAAGCAGGTTCTGTCTGGCAATTTTTCCGCGGACCAAAAGGGAATCATTTTCAAACTCCTCCACCGGGAGAATGTGATAGGTCCGTTTTCCGACCGGCGACCTGAATACCCACTCCAAAGAATAACTTACATCTTTAATCCTGACAACGGGTGATGCCATAGGTATGGTCATTTTCTCAAGGTTAATGTGCACCATCGCACCACCGTTTCTGTATCGTTCATATTGGGCCGATACAAAATTTCCCAGGGAATAGGCCACGAACTGATCTTGCTCCTTTCGCCACTCCATGGGCTGCAAGACATGAGGATGTGATCCGATCACAATTTTGGCTCCATGCCTGAAACAAAAATCTGCGACATTTTTCTGAGATGCACTCGGCATGCTTTGGTATTCCAACCCCCAGTGCATGAAGACAATAATAACATCTGGATTCTTTGTCTTTGCTTTCTGTATGTCGTGGCGGATACGGGTGGTGTCGATTCGGTTAACCATATTCGGCGCATATACGGGAAGTCCATTGGTGCCATACGTATAATTGAGCAACGCGAGTCGAAAACCTTTTACTTCCATAACCAGAGGGTATTCGTTGAGCCAGTCCAGTGTATCTTTGAAAGTCCCGGTGTGCAACAACTGTGCGCTATCAAGCAAATCGATGGTGCGCTCCACACCTTTCCTGCCACGGTCTACAGAATGGTTGTTTGCAGTAACCAACACATCGAAGCCGGCATCTTTCAATGACTCCAGTATTTCATCCGGTGCGCTGAATTGTGGATAGCCCTTGTACGGTGGTCCGCCCAGGGTGAACTCCAGGTTCCCGATCGTTAGGTCAGGGGCAGAGAGTATGGGTTTGATATATTGAAAGCAGTGCTTGTAATCGTAATGTCCCAGGGAAGCGTCGAGGGCCGAGGCAATCTGAGTATCGTGCTGCATGATGTCACCGGTGAAAAGCAATGACAGGGAGAGCGTGTCCTGTCCACGAAGTGAACCGAAGCAACATACGAGCACCACCGTGGCAACCTTTTTCATCTTATTAGCCTCGAGCGTTTCTTGTAAGGTGCCATAGGGACCTCCATGACTTTATTCTCGATGATGGCAAATACAAGGTCGTTCTCTGATGGACGAATGGAGGCAAGACCCGTGAATGATCCAAAGGCAGGAAGAATGATTTGATTTGACCTGAACCAAAAGCACGGCAACGTGATTCCCTGGCGCCCCCTCCCCTCCAAATGTGCACCCGGGTGGAGATGACCAGCCATATTTACTTTGCCCTCCGGAATCGCTTCATCAGGCATTGGTTCATGTGTCAAAATCCAATGACCAACATCGGTGTGATCCATTACTGAAATGTTCTTGCGGACATATTGTTGCCCACTCAGGATGTCATGATTTCCCCGGATCAAATCAAACCGGCAGGCAGGAAAGTTACTAACGATTTGCCCCAGTACCTCCCACTCTTCGTTGTAATGACTATGAAACAGGTCACCAAGGAAAATAATACGATGAGGTGACATGGCATTGATCAGGTCGATCAGTGTTTCTGCATTCTTTACATTGGCACCTTGGGGGACAGGCATACCTGCTTGTCGAAAGTGATTGATTTTCCCAAAATGGAGGTCGGCGACGACCAAGATTTTCTCCACTGTGAGCAGGAGCGCCTTTTCGGGGAGTAATTGAATTCCGTCCGTCACCATTATTGATTCTACCACACCAAAAGTACAAAGTAGCTGGGATATCAGGGCATTTTGGCCCTTTTTAAAGGTTTTGGGTTACTCCTTTCAATTGCAAATTAGTCCTATCTTACCACCCGAAAATTTTAACATTGGCATAACATTGCGAATAGACTGTCACAGTACCTTAGCCGCCGAACGCGCAATGGTGAGTTGCCCGCTAACCTGACCGAACCCATGTTTGAACTAGAATTATCCTATTCCGTTCTTCTCATCATTTGTCTGGTAGCAGCGTGTTCCTTTGAATTCGTTAACGGTTTTCACGATACAGCCAATGCGGTTGCTACTGTTATTTATACCAACTCCTTAAAACCGTGGGTGGCGGTCATTTGGTCCGGGTTCATGAATTCCATGGGCGTTTTCTACGGAGGCATCGCCGTGGCCATGGGTATCGTAAACCTCTTGCCAGTCGAATCCCTGATCGATCAAAATATAGCCCATAGTATTTCCATGGTCGCAGCGCTATTGCTTAGCGCCATTTTCTGGAACCTGCTGACATGGTATCTTGGTATCCCCTGCTCCAGCTCACACACACTCATTGGGTCAATCCTTGGCGTTGGCATCGCCTATTCCTTTCTGCCGGATGCAACAAGCACGGCAGTCAATTGGGGCAAAGCGCAGGAAATTGGAATATCGCTGTTGCTTTCTCCGCTCGTAGGATTTACCCTGGTGATTATTTTGATGTATTTACTCCGCGTGACAACCAAGGGGAAAGCATATGGTGAAGACCTGTTTAAAGAACCAAAAAAGAACACACCTCCACCTCCCTGGATTCGCGGCACATTGCTCCTCACCTGCACTGGTGTGAGTTTCTTTCACGGCCAGAACGATGGACAAAAAGGTGTTGGACTCATTATGCTGATCCTCATTGGCATCATACCCGGACACTTCGCCTTGAATGCCAACTTTGATGCCTCCTTGTTGCTGGAGCCAATTCACAAGATTGAGACGGTTATCGATTCTATAGACCCCAATCCCCTTTCAGAACCCGATAAGCTTCGGTTGAGCGAAGCGCGTCAAATGAACCACCGCCTTCAAAATGCCCTGGATTCTATGACTTCCGTGAGTATGCTTCCACGGAAAGAACGCTTCCAGGTCAGAAAGGATATTCTTGTGATGGACAGAAACCTTACCGAGATTATCAAGAAGGAAGAAGCACGGGCCAGCGCAAGCGACAAGAAAACGTTAAAGGACAATTTGAAAAGCCTTCGCAAGGTCACCGACTATTCTCCGGGTTGGGTTATTGTACTCATCTCGCTATCCTTGGGGCTGGGCACCATGATTGGCTGGAAGCGCATTGTAAAAACTATTGGAGAGAAAATCGGCAAAGAGCATCTGACGTATGCACAAGGTGCCAGCGCAGAATTGGTTGCGGCAAGCACCATCGGACTTTCCAGCTATCTGGGTCTCCCGGTAAGCACGACCCATGTATTATCCTCTGGCATCGCGGGCAGCATGGTAGCCAACAAAGGGGTGAAGAATTTGCAACCGGAAACCGTGCGAAACATTCTCATCGCCTGGCTCCTCACTCTCCCGGTGGTGATCATTCTGTCTGGTTCCCTGTTTCTGCTATTCCGCGCTATTTTCTAACTGTGACGCAGATGCAAGGGTAATTTCAAATCACTCCTCCCATTTAAGTACCATCTTCTTCACCCTGTCTCCCAAGCTTTCAGAGGTGAGTTTATCTCTTGAAAGTCTGTCCACGATTATGGGAAATGAAAAAGGAGTCGGTTTGGAAGGTTCTTTGATGATGATCTTCTGGTGGGCGATTCTTTCCAGGGCCTTTCGCATGCGGGCCTCTTCCAGTTGAAAATCCATTACCTCTTCATAGGCTTGGTGCAGCAACAGGTTGGTGGAGTCATAATCATTGAAAACATTAAAAAACAATTGTGAAGAAGACTGGATGTGCTTGTCACGGATGCGCTGTCCCGGAAATCCTTTGAATACGAGTCCTGCAATGGCGGCGATATCCCGAAATTTCCTCCGGGCCATTTCAATGGAATTAATACTGGCCTGGATGTCTTTCAGCAAATTATCAACACCCAGCACATCGGTTTCCAATGCCTCGTAAATGGGTATCTCCTGGTCCGATAACAATTCGAAACCGTAGTCGTTCATTGCAATGGAAAATGTAATCGGCTTGATTTGGGCGATCCGGTAAGCAACCAGTGAAGCAAGCCCTTCGTGCACCAGGCGTCCTTCAAACGGATACATCAGCACATGATGGCCTTCGGTCGTTTCAAAGTATTCAATCAGAAATTCGTTACTCCTGGGAAGGTGCGATCGCTCCGCCTGCAGCTGCATGAGTGGACGTAGAAAAATCATCTCTTCATCAGTATCAATGCCCTCAGCCGCCTCATTGATCTTTATCCGTATCATTTCGCTCATTTGTGAAGACAACGGCATTCGACCACCTTGCCAGGAAGGCACGCGGCCGGATTTGCGTTTGCTCTTGCGCACATGGGCCTCCATTTCCTTGATTCGAACAAATTCCAGTGTACGACCTGCAAACCAAAACACATCTCCCGGGGATAGTCGTGAGATAAATCCTTCTTCTATCGAGCCTAAGTATTTTCCGGTAACGTACTTCACCAGCAAGGAGGTATCTCCCACAATAGTGCCAATTGAAAGCCTATGCCTCATGGCCACCCTGCGGTTCTCCACCCTATACATACCTTCGATCACCTCCACTTTTCTGTATTCATCATAGGCCGTAAGGGATTCACCTCCTGTTGTAATGAATCGCAAGGCCCAATGCCATTCTTCTTCAGACAAGGATTGAAAACTGAAGGTGGCTTTTACTTCTTTGAATATCTCGTTGGGATTGAACCCATTAGACACTGCGAGCGTCACCAGGTATTGCACAAGGACATCAAAGGAGCGCATGTAGGGGATCCTGTCTTCGACCACGTGACGGTGTATGGCTTCACGCACGGCGGCGGCTTCAATCAGTTCAAGTGAATGCGTAGGCAGGAAATAAATTTTACTCAATGCACCCGGCTGATGGCCGCTCCTGCCGGCACGCTGAAGGAATCGCGCAACTCCCTTGGGACTTCCTACCTGGATGATGGTTTCAACCGGGCGGAAGTCAACACCGAGATCAAGGCTGGAGGTGCATATCACTGCCTTCAACTTGCCCTGGTGCAATTGCTCTTCTACCCAATGACGAATGTCCTGGCTGATCGAGCCGTGGTGCATTGCAATTTGCCCGGAAAGTTCTGGGGCAAGGTCAAGCATTTTCTGGTACCAGATCTCTGCAAAAGATCGGGTGTTGGTGAAAATGAGTGTACTGTTATTTTGTCTGACAATATCAATTGCTTTGCTCAGCAAGTGAATACCCAAATGCCCGGCCCAGGGCATCTTCTCTAATGTATCTGGAAAAATTGAAATCACTTGCACCTTCTTCTCGATATCGGCCTTGATGATAGTGGCTTCCTCTTTGGCAAGTCCTGCTCCCAACAACACCTGGAGGGATTGATCCATATTCCCAATGGTTGCTGATATACCCCAGATCTTGAGGCCAGGAGCAATCGCTTTCAGTCTGGACAAAGCAAGTTCCATTTGAACACCGCGCTTGGAGCCCATCAATTCGTGCCACTCATCCACCACAATGGTCTTGAGACTTGAAAAATATTCTGAATAACCTTTTTGGGAGAGCAAAAGATGAAGGCTTTCAGGTGTGGTGATCAGCAATTGAGGCGGCTTCTCTTTCTGTTTTGACTTCTCCGCTGCACGAGTGTCGCCCGAGCGAACACCAACTTTCCATCGAGAACCAAGTCCTTCTGCAGCTCGCAGGGATGCCAGCTGAATTTCTTTAGACAGGGCACGGATGGGGGCGATCCAAATGGCCTGTATCTTCTTGTCTTTGGATTCCAGGCCTTCGAGTAAGATGGGGACTACCAGAGAGTAGGTCTTGCCACTGCCTGTAGGCGCATTGATCATACCACTTTCACCACGTCCATAGGCATCCCAAGCTTGCAACTGGAATGGAAATGGCTTCCAGCCCATTTTGTTGAACCACTGGACAGCGATTTGGAGGTTGGGTGGTAATTTTTTCACAAAAGATTGAACAAAACCTTTTTTGTCAGGTTATTCATGAGGATTTTCAAATGGATAATCATTCATGGGCAGCTACTCTATCAAGGAATTAGAAAAACTGTCGGGTATTAAGGCCCATACCATCCGTATTTGGGAGAAACGACACAATATCATACATCCTTCGCGTACAGATACCAACATCCGCTCGTATTCAGACGATGATCTTAAAAAAATCATTAATGTTTCCTTGCTGAACAACAGTGGAGTAAAAATATCCAAAATAGCTGACCTCTCCGCCGGGGAACTTATCAGGAAGGTGACTGAACTAAGTGAATCAAGCAACATCACCAGCATTCACATTGACCAATTGGTTGTAGCCATGGTTGACCTGGAAGAAAGTGACTTTGAGAAAATTTTAAGCAAACTGACTCTCCGGTATGGTTTCGAAAAAGCCATTACCGACATCGTGTATCCATTCCTTGAAAAAATCGGCGTTCTGTGGCAAACCGGCAATATTACTCCCGCCCAGGAGCATTTCATTTCAAACCTGATCAGGCAGAAAATTATTGTGGCCATAGACGCTCTTCCCCTGCCACCCAAAACACGGCCAGGGGTATTGCTATTCCTGCCAGAACAGGAGCTACATGAACTTGGCTTGCTATTCTACTATTACATCGTGAAGAAAAGAGGCTACCGGACTTATTATCTCGGTCAAATGGTGCCTTACAAAGACATCGTTGCCATATGTGGGAATTATAGTCCCTCCTTCATCATCACCTCCATCACCACTTCACAATCACCAGACGCACTTCAAGCATTTCTAAACAAACTGAGCAGCGACCAGCCAAAATCTACCATTCTGGCATCCGGTCCCTTGATCAAGGCTATGGCCTTGAAAATACCTGCAAACCTGCATTTGTTCTCCGGCGCTGGCGAGCTAAGTGCTCTAATGACCTGAAATAGCCATTTTGATAATTAGGCGTTAAACAAAAGCTGAATCCGGGAGTCAGGATTTCTACATTTGTCTAAGTTATTAATCAAAACATTAAACAAAATGACTCTCGCCGATTTTAGCCAGTCCATCGCCGTTCTCAGGCCTACCCTGCGGTCATTTACTTATCACTTCACCTCAGATCGCGAAGAATCACAGGATCTGGTACAGGATACCATCCTGAAAGCCCTTCTTTATCGCGACAAATTCCGCGACGACACCAACCTGAAAGGATGGCTCTTCACCATCATG
The DNA here is from genome assembly GCA_025358885.1 of Cytophagales bacterium. Lineage (GTDB taxonomy): Bacteria > Bacteroidota > Bacteroidia > Cytophagales > Cyclobacteriaceae > ELB16-189. The sequence goes on from JANYHW010000152.1 coordinate 17,405, forward strand.
CGCAATACATATATCAACAACTACCGCAAGGCTCAACGGGCAAAGACTTCGCATGATGACTCTAAAGAACTCTACTTCCTGAATACCGAAGACACCCATACTTTTAACAGACCTGAAGAGAGCATGGAGTTCAAGGAGGTGTGGCGCAACATGAACTCCATTAAAGATGAATTCCTGATCCCGTTCAAGATGCACACCACAGGCTACAAGTACCATGAAATCGCAAAGCACCTGAGCATACCGATAGGTACAGTGAAAAACCGGATCTTCCATGCAAGAAAGGAAATCCAAAAAAAATTGGTAGGTTATCATTGATTGAGTAAATCAGGGAAATGGCCAACATCGCGGTAATTGGTTCAGGCTTCTCCGGCCTCTCTGCAGCATCCTGCCTTTCACAAGCAGGGCACCGCGTAACGATCCTTGAAAAAAACAGTCTGCCCGGAGGCCGCGCCAGAAAATTCGAGGAAAGCGGGTTTATGTTTGACATGGGACCCAGCTGGTACTGGATGCCCGATGTCTTTGAAAAATTCTACAATCGCTTTGGCAAAACCACCACGGATTTCTATTCACTTCAGCGACTTGATCCATCTTACCGAATATTCTTTTCTAAAAATGATATCCTCGATGTTCCGGCCGGTGAGGAATCCTTGTTTTCCATGTTTGAAAAACGGGAAAAAGGAAGCGGTTTACGCCTGAAAAAATTCCTGGAAGAAGGAAAATATAAATATGAAGTCGGCATAAACAAGCTTGTTTACAAGCCCGGTCTTTCGATCGCAGAATTGTTCGATGGTTCATTAATCAAGGGGCTTTTGAAACTCCATGTATTCCAGTCTCTGTCATCCTATGTACGCAAGAACTTCAGAGACCCGGGACTCATTCAGATGCTGGAATTTCCCGTGCTGTTCCTGGGGGCGGCACCCTCCAAAACTCCGGCCCTCTACAGCCTGATGAATTATGCCGACATGGCTTTGGGCACATGGTACCCGAAGGGTGGTATGTGCCAAATCGTAAATGCTATGTCGACCATTGCGAAATCGCAAGGCGTTGATTTTCAACTAAACAGTGAGGTGGACGGAATCTACGTGCAGAATGGGGTCATTGAATCACTGAAAGTCAATGGTTCATCAAGAAAATTCGATTACGTTGTCGCCAGTGCAGACTACCATCACGTAGAGCAACAATTGCTGCCGCCAGAATACCGACAATACTCAGAAAAATACTGGCAGGATCGGGTGATGGCTCCTTCCAGTCTTATTTTCTATCTGGGAATCAACAAGCGTTTGAAAAATCTGTTACACCACAATCTCTTCTTCGACCAGGACTTTGGCCTTCATGTAAGGGAAATTTATGATCATCCGGCGTGGCCCACCAATCCGTTGTTTTATGTATGCTGCCCCTCCATTACCGATGATTCTGTAGCCCCCGCCGGCAGTGAAAATTTATTTATCCTCGTCCCTGTTGCTACAGGATTGCAAGACACAGAAGAAATAAGGACGAAGTACTTCGAACTGATCATGAGCCGTTTAGAGTCGCTCACAGGCCAGTCTATTCGCGAAAACATTATTTACCGGAAGGGCTACGCGCACCGCGATTTCATCCAGGATTATCATGCATTCAAAGGAAATGCCTATGGGCTGGCTAATACAGTTCTTCAAACGGCAAATTTGAAACCAACCATCGTAAACAAAAAGGTGAGTAACCTGTTTTATACAGGTCAGCTAACCGTGCCAGGTCCTGGTGTGCCGCCTTCGATCATTTCCGGTCAGGTGGTTGCAGGAGCGCTAATCGAGCGTGAACGGAAGGCGGGCAGATAGGAATTAACTCGTTAACTTAGGATAATTACGGTACGGCATGAACCACAAGAGCCTTTTTGACCAAGTTTGTTTTGACACGAGCCGCCTCACGGCGAGGGCCTACAGCACCTCATTTTCGTTCGGGATCAGGTGTCTCGAGAAGAAGCTTCGCTTTCCCATTTATTCCATTTATGGTTTTGTCCGGTTTGCCGACGAGATTGTGGACACATTCCATGAACACGACAAACAGACTCTCCTTCAGGAATTCAGGAGGGAAACATGGAACGCCATCGACAGAAGAATTAGCCTCAACCCCATCCTGCAGGCCTTTCAAATTACCGTCAATCAATATGCCATTGACCGGGAATTGATTAAGCAATTCCTGGAAAGTATGGAAATGGACCTGGAGGAGAAAAAATACGACGAGAAGGGTTTTGAAAAATATATCCTCGGTTCGGCCGAAGTGGTCGGTCTCATGTGCCTACACGTCTTCTGCAATGGCGACGGCAGCGAATATCAACGCCTGGAGCACGCCGCCATGAAACTCGGCTCTGCCTTTCAGAAAATAAATTTCCTTCGTGATCTGCATGCAGACTATGCGGGCATGGGCAGGGCATATTTTCCGGGAATTGAAGTGGATAAATTTGACGACCTCAACAAGAAAAAAATCGAAGAAAGCATCGCCGTTGATTTTCAATCGGGATACAAGGGTATTAGAGAACTGCCAAGAGGAGCGCGGCTTGGGGTTTACGTAGCTTACCTGTACTACAAGGCACTGTTCAGAAAAATAAAGAGACTTCGATCGGAAGAAGTACTGAAGAGCCGTGTACGTATTCGCAACCGCTACAAGGTTGTCATTCTGGGTTACTCGATTTTAAAACACCAATTCAACCTGATCTGATATGGAGGAAGTAGTTTTGGTGGATACATCGGACAACGAAATAGGCGTCATGGAGAAAATGGAAGCCCATCGAAAGGGACTGTTGCATCGCGCCTTTTCCGTCCTCATATACAATTCCAAAGGTGAGATGTTGCTGCAGAAAAGAGCAAAAGATAAGTACCACAGTGGTGGTTTGTGGAGCAATGCCTGTTGCAGTCACCCCAGGCCAGGTGAATCGATGCAACAAGCGGTAGAAAGAAAGTTGATGCAGGAAATGGGCATTGATATAACCGTTGACTACTCCCACAAGTTTATCTATCGTGCAGATTTCGGTGGCCTCATCGAGCATGAGTGCGATCATATCTACACCGGCAAGTATGATGGAGCACCTGTTACCAATCCGCATGAGGTTGAAGGATGGAAGTACATGAAGTTAGCCGAGATCCGAATGGATATGACTCAGCACCCGCAATCGTACTCCTATTGGTTCAAGTTGATCATGGAGCAGAAAGAAGTGGAAATCATAAATCATTGATTCCTGATCTCACCTGTGTTTCTATCAAAAAGCAATCTGATATTGGAGCACCCACTCCCCCTTACGTCCGGTAACTTTGACATCTGTGGTACTGTAAACAGGTCTGCTTTGATAGTTCAGTGTGAACTTGCTATTGTGTCCACTCACCAACCAATTGACTCCACAATCAATAAGTACCATAGGGTCATTGAGTCTGTCAAACTTTGAGTATTGCACTCCTGAATACACCTGAAGTGTTCCTTGATTGCCCAAAAGGTTATCTCTGAATTTATATCCTGATTGAAGAAAAAGGACATTTCCTGTACCTATGATAGGTGC
>JANYHW010000156.1 GCA_025358885.1 Cytophagales bacterium
GCAGGTCATCATTCGGTGATCAACATTCCGAACACAGACGAATACTATATTGTGTATCACCGCCGTCCCTTGTCCACCACCAATGGCAACCACCGGGAGACATGCATGGACAAGATGTATTTTGATGAGAAGGGCTTTATCAAGCCGATAAAGATGACCGTTGAGGGGGTTACTAAACGCAGCTTGAAATAGTTCCGGACCGGTTATACAAGGGATTACGGAAGTCATTTATAAGGGTATCACTATTTTCGAGATGATCCTTATCAAAATAATAGCTGGAAAAGGTTGCCAATCGCCGACTTGAATTCAACTAATTGCCCTCCTGGATCATCATAGGAACTATGTCCCCCCCACTATAGAATGAACATATGACAAAATCGATGCTCAAAATCATTGCACTCCTATTGATTGCCCCAGGCATTCATGCCCAGCCAGAGATGTGTCGGAAGCCCTGGGGTATGAGTATGAAATACCCAGCGCGGTATTGCTTGCAAGCGCGAACAGGAAGATCATGGACATTCGAAAAGATGATGCCTTGGCCTTGTTAAGTTTTGCGGAGGATCGATACGGATCTTCGGAAAGAATCACTGTATTAAGAAATAGGGCATCTGGATTGAACGCTAAACCTGATCCAATTGTCGACTTCTATCTCACTCATGCAAAGCCAACTGCCAAGGAGATCAAGCCTTACCTTGGCCGTTGGGTGGGTGAATTGATCGTGACGAGGGGACAGCCTATTCCAATTGATATGGAAATCAAAGTTGAAAACGGAAAGGGTACTATTGTGTCGGTCTTGCCGTGGCCTCCCCACGACAAAGTTGAGACGGAAATTGTTTTCGTTAACGACAAAGGAGAACTCGTCTATGGAAGAAAAAACCGGGGAGCGGGCCTGATCATCTCAACGGGTCACATTGCAAACGATGGTAATCTGAAAGGAAAAGAAAGCTTGGTGGGCTTCACGATTCCAGACGATGTCCCCGATGAAGTGAAGGAGATGATGAAATTTACAATGGAAAACTCCAATACTTTCAATTTGAAGAGAGTGAAGTGAGATGGAAAGGATTTTGCAAATCCGGGTCAACGCGCCTAGATTCGGACTTTCCAATAGCTGTTGATCAACCTCTTTTCATTTGATCTTTCTTATGCAAGCCTGGCCATCGTACTGCTCGTGGCCTTGCTCATCGGCATGGCGAAAACAGGAGTTCACGGTGCGGGCATGATGTCGGTCCCGATCCTGGCAAACGTTTTTGGAGGGCAGTCGTCCAGCGGCATCATGCTGCCGATGCTGGTCATGGCCGATGTTTTGGGCGTGTGGTATTATCATCGCCATGCATCGTGGAAGCATTTAAAGATTTTATTTCCCTGGGCGGCGACAGGGGTAGTGCTGGGGACCATCACCGGCAACTACATCGATGACCGGGCTTTCAAGATCATGATGGCTGGAATTATTGTGGTGAGTGTAGTGATCATGATATGGTTGGAGCGGGGCCAAAAAGAGGAGGAAGTACCCCATAAGAAATGGTTTGGCGTCGCCACAGGAATTGCCGGTGGGTTTACCTCTATGGTGGGCAACCTCGCCAACAGTGTGATGGCGGTGTATTTGCTCAGCATCCGCTTGCCCAAGAATGCTTTTATTGGAACGGCAGCATGGTTCTTCCTTGTTGTGAATTGGTTCAAGGTGCCGTTTCATATTTTTGTTTGGCACACGATTACAGTTGACGTGTTGTTGCTTGACTTGACCACCCTTCCGGCTATTGTTCTGGGCGCCTGGTTGGGAATTGCGATTGTTGGCAAACTTTCTGAGCGTGTCTACAGATGGTTTATTATTGGAATGACAGTGGTGGCAGCGGCGATCATGGTGATGTAGGTTTGTTGGCACATGGATGTGGTGAGACTACTCACTCAGCTTGCCCTCTGAAGTCTTGAATCACTTGGCTGGAGCACCATCTGCGGTCCAGGCGTAAGAAACCCCATGGACCATGCATAGTTTATCAGGTGGGGAGTATTCCGCACCCCTACTTTCCGAAGAATGTTCTTTCGGTGGGTTTTAACGGTAAATGGACTGATTACCAACGCTTCCGAAATCTCCCTGGTGTTCAGCCCTTCAGCGATTTTATGGATGATCTCCAGCTCCCGGTGGGTAAAGATTGTTGTTGCCATAACTCTTATGCTTTCCGTTTAGTGTGGAAAGAAGGGGGTAGGTAAACCAGATAGGTAAACTAATTAGCCACAGATTGCAGTTTCTGTGGGCAGGCACCACATTCAGCCGATGGATTGCCAGCGTTTGAATTTATAAATAAAATAAACCAGCGACCCGGCCATCAGTATCGACCCGGCCACTGAGAGGACATATCCTGCGGAAATAAAAAAGTCAAGCCAGCTCAATTGTGTATTCCCAAACTCCTTGAAAAGGAGAACTCCTACAGCCCCAAGGTATCCAAATGAATCGGCCAGGTAAATAAGGAACCCGACTGTACTCACATACCTGAAAGTGGCGATGATCCGGTCAAAAAAAATACTGTTGAATTGAATGTATCCAAAATACAAACCCATCCCCACAAGCACCATCCAAGTCGGTGCGCTAACAAGTTTGTTTTCAAACGCCAGGGTGCTGAGACCCACCATGAGCATTCCTGTGAGTACAATCAGGTGATTGATGACCATCGCCTTGAAATTGTTCTTGATCACCATCAGGCTCCCAATAACAATCAGCACGATAATCGCCACGATGGACTCTGTAAAAGTGAAGATGCCTGGCTTGTTTCCGTAGTCGAGGGATTTCCATATCTCGGCAGAAAAATTGTCGCGGAAGTCACGGTAGGCAGTGAGTAAGGCATAGGCAAGAATCAAGAGGATTAATCCGGGGGCGAATGTCAGGCTAAACTTAAGGCGCTGTTCACCGGTCATCGGGCTGCGTTTGGTTCTGAGTACTTCATCTTCAGGTGTGGGCGGCGGAATCTTGTCCAGCATCCAAAGAAAAACAAGGAGTGGCGGAAAGAACAGGCAGGTGGAGACAAAAGGCATCCAGAATTCGGACGTGCCCCAATCGATCATGATGAAGCCCCCGATGGTCTTGGCAAAGCCTGCTGAGAAGATGAAACTCACCGACAGGCTCGCCCCCAACACTTCAGTAAATTTTCTGCCTTCCAGGTAACCGAATACCATTCCCCACACCATTCCCAACGGCAGTCCATTAAAGAATAAGAAAATCAGGTTGTATGGAGTAGGTGACAGGGCGAATCCCAGCCACGACAGACCTGCGATGGTGACCATCAACAAAATCCCTTTCGCCCTGGAATGTGCACCGAGCTCCGACACCACTTTTATACCAATGAATTTCGACAACATATACCCCATCACCTGGAAAATCACCATCCATACCTTGAAGCTGACACCCCACACCTGCAGACCTTCGTACATGGCCACGCCAAATGTTTTGCGTAAAGAAAAGATGCACGTGTAGAGACAAAAGGCCGACACCGCCGTATAGAATGAAAACCAAAAACCATTGGTGGATTGCAGCCAGCGGGTGATGGGATGAACGGGGCTTTGGGTCAATGACATGTAACGGTGGTCTTTGTCGCCATCTGGAAGCCAAGATGCATATTTTTTCGAAACTGACAGCAGGTTTGGTGTTGAACGAGACCGGAGATAATCTAAATTTGGATTTCAAGTATTCGCCAAATGAAATACATCGTTTCACTATGCCTGTTGGGGGTTATCTCACAACCCGCATTCTCCCAAACAAAAACGAAGACGGAAAATGTCATACTGATTACCCTGGATGGCATGCGTTGGCAAGAAGTCTTTCAGGGCGCTGATTCATCTTTCATGAGGCAGCAGAAAAACCTCCGGGACGAGCACCTCAAAGAAAAATTCTGGAGGGAAGATGTCATCGAAAGACGCAAACTATTATTTCCCTTTCTGTGGACAACCCTTGCCCAGCAAGGGCAACTTTATGGAAACCGTTTATATGACAACAAAGTAAACGTCACAAACAATCAATGGTTCTCCTACCCTGGCTACAATGAAATTCTAGCAGGTTTTGCAGACAATGACCACATCCACAGCAACGACAAGTTTTACAATCCCAATACCACCGTGCTGGAATTTCTGAATTCACAACCGCGATTCAAAGGGAAGGTGGCAGCATTTACATCCTGGGATGTATTCTCCTATATCATTAATGACAAACGGAGTGGAGTCTTTGTAAGCGCGGGCATGGTAAAGGCCGTTGGAAGTCTCACGGAAAAGGAGAAGACGATGAATCAAATCATGCCGGTATTGCCAAATCCCCTGGGCGATATAAGGCTTGATGCCTTTACGTATCAATACGGCTTGGAATACATGAAAAAGAAAAAACCGAAGATCATGTATTTCGCATTTGATGAGACGGATGACTTTGCCCATGCAGGAGAGTATGGAGCCTACCTGAATTCGGCCCACAACATTGATGGCTTTATCGCTGAACTCTGGAACTATATTCAATCAGAGCCTGCCTATAAGAACAAGACCACATTGATGATTACCTGCGACCATGGTCGGGGCGAGGGACCTGATGGCTGGAAAGACCATGGAGCAAAAATATCTGGAGCCGACCAGATCTGGCTGGCCGTGATTGGACCAGATTCAAAGCCAGGAGGTGAAGGGAAAGGGCCGGTCCAGCTTTATCAGAATCAATTGGCGAAAACGCTGGGAGCCTTATTGGGACTGAATTACAACAACCTGACCGCCGTGGGAAATGTTATTCCAGGTGTATTGCCTTAGCTTCCCCATTGTCGGCGGACAATCTTCCTATACCGCAGGTTGAGATTTCTTTTTCTTTTTGGATTGTTTTTTTGCATCCTTATTTGCCTTTGTGCTTAAGGATTTGATGTCCTGCTTAACTTCCTTAGCAAGCTTCTTGGATGCCTTTCTTACCACTTTCTTCACTTTTTTGGAAGGATGGTCCACATGGAATTCACCTATCGCCTGATTGACGGAAGCCTGGATCTTGGTGCGTATTTCCTTTTTGCTGGGACCGGCCGGTGTCGTTTTAGTTTCTTTCATCACATGATTTTTTTTAATGGGCCTTAAAGCTAAATCATGTTACTCACATGTTACATCACTTAACAAAATGATAACATTGATCCTTCTAACTACTTGTTAATCAGCTAAATATTGCGATCAATTTGGTAAGGGAATAATCAATTCCGCATTTTTATGGTTGCTTGTCATCTTTCTGATGTTTTTCCAATCGTTGAGCTACCCTTAACAATTTTATTTTGAAACGATAATACCAGAACTGCGGTGGCAGGAGATTCTGCCAATACCTTGCGTCACAGGTTGAAGCCAATTTGCCTTGGCGTGTTTAGGGGGTGCCATGGGTGGCACCCTTTTTTTTATGACCGCATTCAATTTCATTATCTTAGTTCCTCAATTTATCCTGCTATGAAAAACGTTCCTGGGTGGGCTGTGATGTTGTTAATACTTGCATCGCAGTCATGCCAAAAACCAGTAGAAACGAAAGCCCACCTGGATTCTCTGATCAACCAATTAAATGCCAGACGCGTGGTTCTCCCCAATGGCTGGTCGTTAAGTCCCGCCGGTAAGTCTTTGCCCCTGGGAGACTTCCCCATGAACCTGGTGGTGTCGCCCTCCGGAAAATTCATGGCCGTGACGAACAACGGGGAGGGCAAACAAACCATAACCCTCATTGACCCTGTGGCCGAAAAAATCCTCGATGAGATTGAGATCAAAAAGTCATGGTACGGACTGGCATTCAATAAGGAAGAGAGCAGGCTATACGCCTCGGCAGGCAACGACAACATGATTCTTATTTACGACATCAGCAAATCAACTTTATCAAAGTCAGACTCGATCGTATTGGGTAAACCCTGGCCCATGAGGATTTCACCCACAGGTCTTGCGCTGGACGATGGCAGGGGAAAATTATTTATCGCCACAAAAGAGGACAGTGCCCTTTATATTGCAGACATCAGCACCAAGTCAGCTACCCGGGTTGCTTTGGGACATGAAGGATACGCATGTCTGTTCAGTCCGGACCACCAAATTCTGTACATATCGCTGTGGGGCGGAAACCAGGTCGCCCTGGTTGATCCGCTGAAAGGGGAAGTGATATCCAACATCGATGTAGGAAGTCATCCGAACGACATGACGATGACAAAAGACGGCAAGTATCTTTTTGTGGCAACAGCAAACGACAATTCGGTTTCGGTGATTGACACCCAGGCAAGAAAAGTCATCGAAGTCTTTTCATCGGCTCTGTATCCGGATTCGCCGGCCGGGAGCACCACCAATGGAGTGGCCTTGTCGGAGGATGAAGAGCTGTTGTACATTGCCAATGCGGACAACAATTGCCTTGCGGTCTTCAATGTTTCATCGCCGGGTCAGAGCAAGAGTGCCGGATTTATTCCAACAGGTTGGTATCCCACTTCAGTAAAAGTATTTCAGCATAAGGTCTGGGTCACCAACGGAAAGGGTTTCAACTCATTGCCCAATCCGAAGGGCCCCAACCCATACAAAAGGTCACCCACGGAACAATACATAGCCTCTCTTTTCAAGGGTACACTCTCCATTATCGCTGAACCAGGTGAATCAGAGCAAAGAATTTATACAGAGACGGCCCTACAGAACAGTCCTTACAACAAAGAGATAGAAAAATTGGCGGAAGGCGAGAGCGGAAATCCCATACCCCGGAAGCCTGGCGATCCGACCCCCATCAAATATGTTTTTTATATCATCAAGGAAAACCGCACCTATGATCAGGTACTGGGCGATATGACAGAAGGTAACGGTGACTCGTCACTATGTCTCTTCCCTCAAAAAGTCACACCCAACCAGCATGCCTTGGCCAGAGAATTTGTCCTGCTGGATAATTTCTATGTGAATGCCGAAGTCAGTGCGGATGGTCACAATTGGTCGACCGCAGCCTATGCAACAGATTTTGTTGAAAAGACATGGCCATCAAATTATTCAAAGCGGGGAGGAGAATATGATTTTGAAGGTGGCCGGGAGACGGCTTTTCCCAAAGACGGTTTTATCTGGGACTATTGCCAACGTGCGGGGGTGAGCTACAGAACTTATGGAGAGTTTGTGTGGGAGGGAATGACGGGACTCAAATCCCTGGAAGGACACATCGATATGGATTATCCATCCTACGACCTGAACATACCGGACAAGGTGAGGTTGGAGAAATGGACACATGACTTTGATTCGCTTTTGGCGATCGATGCGTTGCCAAGGCTAAGTACGATTCGCTTACCCAATGATCACACGGCAGGGGCAAGGGAAGGTTCGTTTACACCTCGCGCCATGGTGGCTGAACATGACCTGGCACTTGGAAAATTTATTGAGCACCTAAGCCAAAGCAAGGTGTGGAAGGAGTCTGCTGTATTTGTGTTGGAGGATGATGCGCAAAACGGACCTGATCACGTAGATGCACACCGCTCAATTGCCTATGTCGCCAGCCCTTACGCAAAAAGAAATACGCATATCAATAGAATGTACTCAACGGCTTCCATGTTGCGCACGATGGAACTGATTTTAGGATTGCCTCCCATGAGCCAGTACGATGCCGCTGCTCCGCCTATGTGGGAATGCTTCACCTCTACTGCTGATTTGTCTTCATTCAAGTCTAAAGCGGCCACTTATGATTTGAATGAAATGAACAAAAAGAAAACCGCCCTCTCGAGGCAGACGGCCTTGTTCAACCTCACCGATATAGATGCTGCGCCGGACAAGGAGTTTAATGAAGTGATTTGGAAGACGGTAAAAGGGATTAACAGTAAGATGCCGTCGCCAGTGCGGAGTGCTTTTATTAGGCCGATAAAAGAAGGTGATGAGGATGACGACTAGGTCTCGAGCGTCTCTGAGGCAAATGACCTACCACAGAGACCTTGAGCTTATTTGTCCGGAGTTCTTTAGTTACTTGTTTCCTTCAATGGCCAGGACTCTTTTTGAAATCGATAGAATTTCATTCAGGAGCGCCTCATTTTTCACTTCTTGCTTCAATAAAGCTTCCTTGATTTGTCTCGCTTCTTCCGTTATTCGTTTTGTTTCTTCCGTTATTCGATTTGTTTGTTGTTCAAGGGCTTCAATTTTTTCAGAATGACCAACAATGACTTGATAGGCCAGATCCATTCGTGCAAATTGTTTTTCGAACAGTATGTCATGCTTATCCATCCTGTCAAGTAAACGGTCGATTTTCTGCATATACTCTGAAAGCAGAGCCATCATCTCCACTATTTGCTTATTCAGGTTCAATGTAAAATCAAATTTGCTCATGGCAAGGTGGTTTCTTGAGTGCTCACGATCAAGTCAAAACAATTCAGGAAACCGGATCATTTTCTATAGTCCAGTGCGGGTTTCCGGGTTCCTATCAATGCTTCATACTTAAAGCTTTCTCCCCGCTTTTTGCGAAATTCTTTCCATGCATCTTCCACCAGAACGGGATTTGAAAATAGGTCGATCGATGTTAACGCCATGGTCTTCGCGGCAATCATCATTCCTTTGGATCCGATAGTTGTTCCACCCGCGGCCACGGCCTGCCAACTGTGGGCGGCTGTTCCCGGTACCCAAGTGGCTGCTCCCAACCCTACGGTGGGGACGACCCAACTTACATCACCGACATCAGTCGACGCTGAACCATCGTAGGTGCGCAGCGGCGCAATGGTCTGTGTTGATTCGAGGGGTTGAGCCTGATCTTTGAAACTCTCCTGGAGTTTGGTGGCGAATTGTTTCTCCTGGTCGGTGTAGGTGTAGCCGCCAACGATTCGAAGGTTAGCATCCATATCTTTCGCGAGTGTCTCATTTCCGAGCAAATCATATACACCACCGGTAACTTCAACTTCCACACGGGTGTCTGTACCCAGCGCCGCACCTTGGGCAGCGCGCTCCACACGTTCCCAAATGGATTTTACATTGTCGCGCTTGGGGTTGCGAACATAATAATAGACTTCAGCAAAAGCAGGAACCACATTGGGTGCCTCGCCACCGCGTGTGATCACATAATGAATGCGGGTCTCTTGCGGCACATGCTCCCGCATCATATTCACCATGGCATCCATGGCTTCCACGGCATCCAAAGCCGACCGACCGCGTTCTGGAGATGCTGCGGCATGGGATGCGACTCCATAAAATCTGAATTTGCCTGTCTTGTTGGCGAGCGATGAACCGTAGCCTGCGCTGTTTGCGCTGGAAGGATGCCAGTTGACCACAACATCAACATCATTGAATAAGCCTTCGCGCACCATGTAGACTTTTCCGGAGCCGCCTTCTTCCGCGGGTGTTCCGTAGAAGCGGATGGTGCCCTGCTTCTTATTGGCGATGAGCCAGTCTTTGATGGCGATTGATGCAGCAGCGGAAGCAACTCCAAATAGATGGTGGCCGCAGGCGTGACCCGCTACTTGCCCGGGGATGGGTTTCAATTCGGGAACGGCTTCCTGAGCCACACCCGGCAAGGCATCAAATTCTCCAAGAATTCCTATCACCGGTTTACCCGATCCATAAGTCGCTGTAAAAGCCGTTGGCATACCCGCTACATTGCTCTGAACTGTGAACCCTGCATCTTGTAGCATCTTCTGAAGAAGAGCGGAGCTCTTGGTTTCCTGGAAGCCTACTTCGGCGTAGTCCCAGATTTGCTTGGCGGTCGCGGAGTACTGGTCGTATTTTGCGTCAATGGCCTTGATGACGTCTTGTTTGGTCTTTTGGGCGCTGACATTAGCTACAACGAGGAATGCAGCGATGATAAGGGTGATCTTTTTCATGGGAGTAAGGTTTGTTCAAACTTAAAGCTGTTGTCGATAAGTTACTTAAAATTTACAGAAGCGGTAGTGGTCAGTTTTCCGGGGTTTGACTACAAACCGTACTGACATATGCAGTTGATCAACAGGGAAGTAGGGGGAGCTTTGAAGCCCTTACCAGAGAAGATAGAATCTCACCAAACACCTTTCCTGAATTACATGTTAATCTAAGTGAGGTATTTAAGATCGGCTAGAATTAATTGATTCAATTTGACTTGATTTTTTGTCCATTCTCTTCTCCACCCTCACCACAATGACAATCAACATAACGACAATCATGATGATAAACAGGAAAGTGAATACACGAATGATTTTTCTCAGGCGCACTTCTCTTTCATGACGTTGAAGTACTTCACTATAGTTCCGGAAGCGATCGGAACCTCGTGCCCCGAATTTTTGCCGTCGTAGCCGTATTTCATGTTTACTCATCGTACTTCATTTTAATGCTAAAATTCTTTCTCAGTTTGTCGAGGGCACGATAGGTTCTCATTTTGGCACCGCTTTCGGTCATGTCCAGGATGAAGGCTATTTCTTTAAAATCTTTGTCTTCGAAGAAACGGAGTTCTAATACCTGAAGCATGTCGGTAGGAAGATCTTTCAGGTAGGTCAGTAGCCGCTGGATGATCTCCTCATCCCAGTCTTCATCACTTCGATCGACCAACTCACGAACCTTGATCTCCTCAATGCTGAATATTTTCTTGCCTTTGCTCTTCCGGTAGTGCTTGTTGACTTCATTGGAGGCAATTTTGTACAGCCATGCAGAAAAGGGGAGACCCCGGAACGCATACCGGGACAGACTGTTCAGGGCATTCACGAAAGTCTGCGAGCAGAGATCACCTGCAATTTCTTCGTCATCTGTTTGACGCAACAGGAAGTAATAGATTCTGTCAAAATATTTTTCATACAATTCTCCAAAGGCACGGGAGTCATTGCGAGATCGCTCGACGAGTTCATTTTCCTTAAGAATCTCTTCCTCCGTCATGGATTCAGTGGATGCTGACATAATGCAGCCAACGAAAGATAGTCACAAATGGAGACTGGGATAAAGCACTCGCGATGATGCACCCTTCAGTCTTAAACTTCGTCGTCGACTTTCTCGCTAAGGACTTGTTCTTCTCTTTATTGATTGCACCCTTCCAGACCAGTTCAATGCCATCTTCTCCCAATAATCCCGTAACTTGAGGTAACTGTTTCAACGGTATTATCACGAATTTTGGCGGAAGGGACATGCGCAGCAAGACGATCACGGTTATATTCATTGTTATTCTTGCTTTCTCGGCAGAATTGGAAGCACAGCAATTCACCCTGCGTCAATACACCGCCGTGGATGGCTTGCCCCAATCTCAAGTCAACGCCATGGTGGAAGATGCCTACGGTTACTTGTGGATCGGCACCTCCGGCGGCGGCCTTGCCCGATTTGATGGCAGGGAATTCAAAGTCTACTCCACCCTGGATGGGTTACTCAGCAACCTGGTTACATCCCTCTTCATCGACTCCAAGCAAAACGTATGGATTGTACATCCCCGGGGATTGACCCGGTTTGATGGAGTGGAATTCAGGAAATTTCAACCCTCATTGGCAAATGAAAGCCTGAAACGGGTACGACGTGTCGTGGAGTTCAATGACACTATTTTCATTGTCTCGAATCCCGGAATGGTCGGCAAAATCTACAATGACTCTGTCTACTATTGGTCTAAGAATATTATTAAGCAAAAATCCATTTTCTTCACCCACGTCTCTCCGGGAAAACAGATTTGTTATTACCTAAGCGACAGCTCGTTCCTGGTGCCCCATGCAGAGGGCTACAGGAAATTTTCACATGCAAAAATATTTGGTAAGACCTACAATATATTTAACCACGGCAATGAAGTGTGGCTGGATACCGACCAGGGGACTTTTGCCCTTGATCTGGATAAGGGCGAATTCAGCAAGCGAAAGAAAATTGTGGACCGTTACATCGTCTGTTATGATGCAGGTCAGGATGTTTATTGGACAAGAGATGAGCGTACCCTTTTCCGGGAGCGGTGGGTCGGCAATAAGATTCAGACTGACACGGTGTTGAGAAATGTGCCCATCACCCAGATATGGCTTGATGTGGAAGGCAATTCATGGTTTGGTACATCCGGCAATGGAATCTATCGCTATTATGCGCGCGATTTCGACCGATGTGGTTCAGATCAATTGCGGTCCGTGATGGCAATTGAGAAAGACAAAACCGGAGCCACTTGGATTGGTGCACGCGGCCTTTGGAGAATATCCAAAGGAAAAACGAGAACATTTCCACTTCCGAATGGTGATGACGACGGCGTTCATGCCATCAAGACCAGTCCGGAGGGGGATGTCTGGGTGGGATCTTACTCCGGCCTGGGAAAATATTTACCCAAGGAGGATAAGATTTCCTGGTACACACGTGAGCAAGGACTTTCAAGCGCATACATTACGACGATTGACTTTGATGAACGTGGCGGACTGTGGATCGGGACAACCGGTGGCGGCTTAAACTACTCTGACGGAAAACAATTCCATCCCCTGGAAGACCAACAGGCGTTGGGCACCAGAAATATTTCCTCTGTGCGCTATATGCCTTCCTCGAAGTCTTTGTTCATTGGCACTGAATTCGGCCTCTCGGTACTGAGAGAAGGAAAGATTAAGCCTATCCCGCTTCCTGAATTTGAAAACACCACCGTACTTTCATTGGCTATTTTCAGAGACACGCTGCTGTTGGCGGGGTCGGGTGGGGCGGGAGTCGCTGTGATCGATCCGAGGCGATCAACGAAAAAAATGATTGGTCCGAGAGAGGGTCTGCCATCCGGGTTTGTTTTCTTCGTGGCTGTGGATGAAGGGGATGCCATTTGGGTTGGGACTGAAAAAGGAATCACCCGATTGCGCCTTGATAACCAGCTGGAGATCACAGAGACCCGTGACTATGGTCATGACAATGGTTTGATTGGCATTGAGACAATCCAAAATGCTTATTATCTGTCGGCGAAAGAAAAATACTTTGGCCTGATCGACGGACTGTATCAATTCAATCAGCCTGAGAGCCAGGCATTCAAGTCTTACCCCGTGCACCTGATTGACCTGGAGATTCAGTACGGAGAAATTTCAAGCCGTCAATTTGGTAAGAGCCAGTCTAATTTCTTCAAAATTCCAGATTCACCGGTGTTGCCTTCCGACAAAAATCACATTACGTTCCATTTCAACCGCGTCGACAAGCGGTATCCAAGCTCTGTGCGCTACAAATATTTTTTAAAGAATTTCGATAAAACATGGTCTCAGCCAACGGCGACAGGGCGTGTCACCTATGGCAATATCCCACCGGGAGAATATGTATTCATGGTTATGGCAACGAATAAATCCGGTAGCTGGGATGTTGCCCCGCTGGAATATCCACTCTCCATTAAGGAGCCGTTCTATCGAACAGCGGCGTTTTATGTATTAATTGCCGGATTGTTGCTGGGCCTGATCGTGTTGTTCGTCTTGCGTCGGATGAGAAAAAATATCTCCAGGCTGATCGAAGTGGAGCACATTCGTCAACAGGAGCAAGAATCGTTGCGTAAAGAAATTGCGCGTGATTTTCACGATGAGATGGGTAACCAGCTTACACGCATTATTAACTATGTCAGCCTCATGCGACTCAATGGCAATGGTCATGGCCCTGAACTGTACCACAAGGTGGAGGAATCGGCAAAATACTTATACAACGGGACCAGGGATTTTATCTGGGCCATTGATCCGGTGAATGATGACCTTTCAAAGTTATTTCTGCACGTGCGTGATTTTGGCGAAAAACTGTTTGAAGAGAAGAGCATTCAATTC
>JANYHW010000228.1 GCA_025358885.1 Cytophagales bacterium
GAGCGGAGACCTGAACGTGAAGATCGGCGACAAGAATTTCAGGGGTGAGCAGGCACATTTTGCGGATGAACACTTCTTCTCCGTCTTCAGCTACAAGTTGCTCGCGGGCGAAAGATCTTCCCTGTTGAAAGAACCATTCACCGTGGTGCTGAATGAGCGCACTGCCATCAAATATTTCGGATTGCCGGACGGGAAACTCACGGACGTTATTGGCAAGATATTCTATTCGGGCCTTGACCCTCAACCCTATACCGTCAAAGGAGTTTGCGAGAATATACCATCCAACTCTCATATTCAGTTTGACGCATTGATTTCCTATTCCACGTTGTTTGCCGGGGAAGATAAGAATGCCGACAACAGTTGGACGTGGTCGGACATGCGTCATTACCTGGTGCTGAAACCTGGGACGGATTACAAACAATTGGAAAGCAAGTTTCCGGCGTTCAGCGAACGCTATTTCAAGGGCGACAAGGTTTCAGGCAGCATTGAGAAATTTTACTTGCAGCCGTTGAATGAGGCTCACCTGTACTCCAATTATGAATATGATATTGCCACGACGGCTAGTGGAAAGGCGGTATGGGCCATGGGAGTGGTGGCGGTATTTATTCTCATCATTGCCTGGATCAATTATGTGAATCTGACCACCTCCCGTGCATTGGACCGCGCCAAGGAAGTGGGGCTGCGCAAAGTGATGGGCGCCGACAAGGGTCAGCTGGTCAGGCAATTCATCATGGAATCTCTGATCATCACCGCGGTGGCTTTTGTGGCCGCACTGGTGTTCGTCTTCCTGTTGCAATCATCTTTTAATCAGATGATCGGCACGGAACTTTCGATGAGCGCCATTCTTACTTCTCTCAGTTTGAACCACCTCTTGATGTTGATTCTCCTTATGCTCGGAGGTGCCATGGCGTCTGGTTTTTATCCGGCCTTTGTGTTGTCCTCATATCAACCGGTTACGGTGCTCAAAGGCAAATTCACGCGGTCACCGCGAGGAAATTTCCTTCGCAAGGCACTGGTCGTATTTCAATTCACCGCCTCTGCGTCGCTGATCATTGGTACCTTCATTGTGACCGACCAGATTAACTTTATGAACAAAGCTGATCTGGGTATCAACATCCGCAATGTTGTCATCGTGCAGCCCCCCGAACTTATGCCGTGGGATTCAACGTTCATTGAAAGGGTGGAGAGTTACAAGCATGCACTTTCACAGATCGATGGGGTAGTCAGTGCCTCCACGACAGGAAGAATTCCCGGCCGCCGTCTGGGTCGTTCGTTTGGTATCCGCCTGAGCGACCAGGATGCTGAAACCCATTATACGATGAGTAACCTGAGTGTCGACTACAATTTTTTTGATACCTATAACGTGGAACTACTGGCCGGAAGAAAATTTCTCCCAACGGACCACAATGCCGATTATAACAAGTTAAACAAGGTGATCATTAACAGGAACGCTGTCCAATTGCTTGGACTCAGGCAGGCGGAGGATGCGATTGGCAAAGAGGTAGTGTATGGCAACAATAGCAGGAAGTGGACTATCGTCGGCGTGGTGAGTGATTTTCACCAGGAGGGATTGCGAAAGCCCATGGAGCCCATGATCTTCCGTCCATCGTACAGCACCTATTCGCCCACGTCGGTTAAGATCAAGGGTGGAGACCCACAAAATATCCTTGCGTCGATTGAAAAAACCTATCAACAGTTCTTTCCCGGCAATTCATTTGAATATTTTTTCCTTGAAGACAATTATCGGAGACAGTACAGTGATGACACACGGTTCGGGAAAGTAGTCAGCATCTTCACCGGGCTGGCCATCATGGTATCCTGTCTTGGGCTGATTGGCCTTTCTTCTTACATGGCGGTTCAGCGGACAAAAGAAATCGGGATCAGGAAAGTGTTGGGGGCTTCGCTTACCCAAATCGTGTCGATTCTTTCCATGGATTTTATGAGACTTGTACTCATCGCAGCGATATTGTCATTGCCAGTAGCCTACTTCAGCATGCAGGACTGGCTGAATGGCTATGCTTACCGCATCACCCCGGGCCTTGTGCAATTTGCCGTGCCCGTGGGAATTGTGCTTTTGATTGCCGCCATTACAGTAAGTTTCCAGGTGATCAAAACGGCT
>JANYHW010000233.1 GCA_025358885.1 Cytophagales bacterium
CGCATCTTTAACTCATTCTCTTTGAGTTCAGCATCAAAGGTTAATGTGGGCAATCCATATTTGTCCTTCTTGTCTTTATTCAAAGTCACCTTGTTGTCATGGTTCGGAAGTATTTCTCCGAATCCTCCCAGGCCGACGCTCCACATACCCGGAGTTGTCACTGCCTGTTTCAGGTCTTTACCAATGCTATACTCGGCCACCATCCGGTTCCAACCCTGCCGGCTTCCACCACCCTGGTAACCGAAACCACGGAAATAATCGCGCTTGTCTTTGCCTACATTCCGGAATCTTGGAATGTAAATTCCATTAGCCCTCCTTCCGGAAGTATACATATCTTCCATACCCGGCATTTCACCACCGGCACCAACACCCAATTGATGGTCCATAATATTGTGACCAATTTCACCGCTGTCATTTCCGAAGCCATTCGGAAAGCGATCAGAAGTCGAGTTGAGTAAGATCTGAGTCGAGCCAAAAGTTGATGCACAGAGGAAGATCACATTGGCATAAAACTCCGTCTGCTCTCCCGTCTCCGCATCCTGAATCTTCACCCCGGTTGCCTTGCCTTTCTTTGCATCATAAATCAGTTCGATCACGATGGAGTTCGGACGGAGCGTCATGTTGCCTGTTTTTTCGGCAGCAACCAGTGTTGACGAAAGACTGCTGAAGTACGCTCCATAGGGACATCCGCGGATGCACAAGTTTCTGAATTGGCATGTGCCCCGTTGAGGGCTGTGTGCCAGTGGCGCTGTGAGGTGTGCCGTACGTCCCATCGTCAATGCGCGCCCGAATTTCTCCTTCATGGATTTCTTGAGTTCCCGTTCGACACAGTTCATCTCCATGGGAGGAAGAAACTTGCCATCGGGAAGTTGATAGAGCCCTTCATTTTGTCCACTCACACCAATATAGGATTCGACATAATCGTACCATGGTGACATCTCATTGTAGCGCACGGGCCAATCCACTGCAATCCCGTCTTTCAGGTTTGCCTCGAAGTCCATATCGCCAAGCCGGTAGCTCTGGCGTCCCCAGGTGATTGATCGCCCGCCAACGTGGTAGCCACGAATCCAATCGAAGCGCTTGGTCTCCGTGTAGGGATTATCGATATCGTCAACAAACCAATGCTTGCTCGATTGCTTAATGGCGTAGCCGGTACGGTTTTGTTTACCTTGTCGTGTCAGGTCTTCCTGTGTGGGTCGATCTCCATTCGCAAATTCCCATGGGTCTTTGGTTGCCGTGGGGTAATCAGGATGTTTTACCATTCTTCCTCGCTCCAGGACCAATGTCTTCAAGCCCTTTTCTGTGAGCTCTTTCGTGGCCCAGCCACCGCTGATACCCGTACCAACCACAATGGCATCGTAGGAGTTATTCTTCTGCAGTTCTGTATTTAGATTCATGATACATTATTTTGAAGGTCGGAATATACCAGTTTTAACTATTTGCAATCCACTTTAATTACAAAAAGAATACGAGGGTATTACCTGCGGCCTGGAGCCATGATAGTTCCAGGAAATTTCAAGCCAGGAATCGTATTTCCTGATGGGAGAATCCCCTCATTTTCCCGGCCGACTGAATGCAGAGCCGTCCGTTGTGATCAACATCCAGTATGGACCCTTCAAAATCCTCTCCATCAGATTCGAATCGGTGGAGTTCTTTGAATTTGTATAGGGAGGTGAGGTACCGCTTTTTCAAATCCACCGTGTTGCCACCGCGCAATTCGAGGTATTCAGTCTCCAATGACCCCATCAATTGCTGCAAGATATCGTTTAAGTCAAAGGAGGCGCCTGTAAGTATGGACAGGGACGTAGCCTTGGGATATGAGAATGCCATTTGGTTAACGTTTACTCCAATTCCAACCACTGCACCCGAAAATGTTGACGCCTGCAGTTGATTCTCGATGAGGATACCCCCTATTTTCTTGTCATCCACCCAAATATCATTAGGCCACTTGAGTTTGATGGGCCGACGGAGGGTGTATTGAAGGCAATCAGCCACCGCAAGTGACACCACCATACTCAGTTGAAACTGATCTTGCACGCGGAGAAATGAAGGGCGCAGAAATACGGAGAGGGTGAGGTTCATACCCGCTGACGCTTCCCATTTGTTGCCCCGTTGCCCGCGACCAGCGACCTGGTGGTCTGTTATCAAGACACTCCCTTCCGGCATCGCCGATTTATTGATCAAATCATTCATTAATGAATTCGTGGAGTGACATTCTGGCACGTAAATAAGGTTTTGACCCATGAAAAGGGTATTGGCAGGGATTTTATACAAGGTATTTTAGTTAGTTTTACGAGATTGTTTATCCACCAACCGAAGATAGTGAATGGCCAAGAGAAGGAAGGTTGACCATGCAGAAAAATTGAGTCAATTGGTAGTGAAAGGGATGCAGGAAAAGAAGGCCAGTAATGTTGTAGTAATGGACCTCCGGAAAGTGAAGAACGCAGTTGCCGACTTCTTTGTGATTTGCTCCGGAAACTCAGACAAACAACTTGATGCCATTACAGATTCAATTAGTGATGAGGTATATAAAGGGCTGAAAGAGGATCCCTGGCATGCAGAGGGGAAAAACAATAAAGAGTGGATGCTCCTCGACTATACCAATGTAGTGGCCCATATCTTTAAAAAGGACAGACGAAGCTTTTACGCCCTGGAGAAGCTTTGGGGGGATGCGGAAATCACGGAAATTGAAGACTAGGAACCAATTGCAGGCGGGTACGTTATTGATTGATACATACTTAAGTTGAAATAAAGAGAATGGCCGACAAAGAAAGAAAAGACAAAAACATGATGCCGCCTCGCGGTCCGCGTCCCAATTACCAGATCTGGATAATACTGGGACTCGTGGCTGTGGTGCTGGGCATTTCCCTCTTCAGACAAACAGGTGAATTGGTGGAGATCCAGATGAACAAGTTTGAGGACATGGTGCAGAGCCGTGACATCAAGAAGCTTGTGCTGGTGAAGAATGAAGAGCAGGTGGAAATTACCCTGAAGGCAGAAGCCCTGCAGAATGCCAAGTATAAGCAGGAGTTGGACCGCAGCAGCCCGTTGGGTGGACTTAACGCCAATGGCCCTCATTACAAACTGAAGATAGGATCGATTGATAAGTTCCTGGATAAATACGAGCAACTGACAAAGAATATTCCCAGGGAACAACAGGTTGACCTGCGGGTAGAAGAACGAAGTGACTTTACCAGCGTGTTGGTGCAGTGGGGTTTCCTGTTCCTGCTCCTCTTCGGATTCTGGATGCTCATGCGTCGGATGACCGGTGGTGGTGGACCAGGAGGACAGATATTCAATATCGGAAAATCCAAAGCTGCCCTCTTTGATGCTGAAAGTAAAGTCAAGATCACTTTTGAAGATGCGGCGGGTCTCGACGAGGCCAAGGAAGAGATCATGGAGATCGTAGAGTTCCTGAAGAACCCCGGTAAGTTCACCAAACTTGGTGGCAAGATTCCAAAAGGTGCCCTGCTTGTAGGACCTCCAGGCACTGGAAAGACTTTATTGGCAAAGGCAGTCGCTGGTGAAGCGGGTGTCCCCTTTTTCTCCCTGTCAGGCTCGGACTTTGTAGAAATGTTTGTTGGTGTCGGCGCTGCCCGGGTTCGTGACTTGTTTAAACAAGCGAAAGAAAAAGCACCTTGTATTATATTCATTGATGAAATTGATGCCATAGGCCGTTCACGCGGTCGAGGCCAGGTTCCAGGCGCGAATGACGAACGCGAAAACACTTTGAACTCACTCCTGGTGGAAATGGATGGTTTCGCCACAGACAGTGGAGTTATTATTCTGGCAGCCACCAACCGCCCCGACGTGTTGGACTCTGCGCTGCTTCGTCCAGGTCGTTTTGATCGCCAGATCAGCATCGACAAACCCGATATCGTTGGACGTGAGGCTATCTTCAAGGTGCACCTCAAGCCCATCAAACTTTCCAAAGAAGTCGATACAAAGAAACTGGCGGCCCAGACTCCTGGCTTTGCCGGAGCAGAGATCGCCAACGTTTGCAACGAAGCTGCGCTGATTGCAGCACGCAAAGAGAAGAAAGAAGTTGAAATGAAGGACTTCCATGACGCCATCGACCGAGTTATCGGTGGCCTGGAGAAGAAAAACAAAATCATTTCACCGGAAGAGAAGACCATTGTGGCCTATCATGAGTCAGGACATGCCGTAGCTGGCTGGTTCCTCGAGCATGCCGATCCGCTGGTGAAGGTGAGCATTGTGCCACGTGGTGTGGCAGCACTTGGATATGCGCAATACCTGCCCAAGGAACAATTCCTGTATCAGACAGATCAATTGATTGATGAGATGTGCATGTCCTTTGGAGGAAGGGTGGCAGAAGATATTGTATTGAATAAGATTTCTACCGGAGCTCTCAGCGATCTGGAACGCATTACCAAGATGGCGTACAGCATCGTAACGGTATATGGAATGAACAAGGAGATTGGCAACCTTTCGTTCTACGATAGCAAACAGTCTGAATATAATTTCCAGAAACCGTATTCAGACGCAACCGCTGAGAAGATCGATAAGGAGGTACGCGCCCTGATCGACTTTTGCTACCAGCGTACAAAGAAGCTACTCAGCGATCACCGGGGCGAGCTTGAAATCATTGCGAAGGAATTACTGGAGAAAGAAATTCTCTTTCAAACCGATCTTGAACGACTCATAGGCAAACGACCCTTTAGCAGCCTGACCAACTACGAAAAATATACCAATGGTCAGGAAGAGAAGAAAGAAGGCGCCAGGAAGGAAGAGGCGCGTAAAGAAGGTGAACGAAAGGAGACCGCGGGAGAAAGCCCGGTGCCCACTGAAATCAAGGCAGCAGAATAACTCTCTGTGGTGAGGGAATCAGATCAGGCATTGGAGACAGTGCCTGATTTTTTTATGTAGGCACCGATTTTACGGCTGTTTTATCCGTTGTTAATCAGTTGCCACAGAACAAACCAAATCAAAAACCATACCTTTGAATCGCTTAAATAACATGAAAGAAGAGCGCATTCATCTTCCGGATAACAAAAAGATCTACTTCGCTTCAGATTTTCACCTTGGGGTGCCAACACACGACATCAGCCTCGCACGAGAACGCAAGATCGTGGCCTGGCTCGAGTCGATCAAGGAAGACGCTTTCGCAATCTACCTCCTGGGAGACATATTCGACTTCTGGTTTGAATACAGGCATGCCATTCCAAAAGGGTTCATACGGCTGCAGGGCAAACTTGCCGAACTGCGCGACTCAGGGGTGCTGATCTATTTCTTCACGGGCAACCACGACATGTGGATGTTTGATTACTTCACTGCAGAATTGGGCATACCCATTTACCGCGAACCAATTTTATTAAAGACGGACAACCATTTAATGGTTGTTGGGCATGGCGATGGTCTGGGGCAAGGGGAAACATCGTACAAGATTTTGAAGGCGTTTTTTGGAAGTGGCATTTGCCAATGGCTATTCGCCCGTATTCATCCCAATCTCGGCATGGGCATTGCTAAGTTTTGGAGCAAGAGGAGCAGGATTAGCAATATGAAGAATTCAGAAAAATTCCAGGGCAATGACCGCGAGTATTTGATGGCCTGGTGCCGAGAGCAAGAAAAGATATTGCACCGCGACTACTATATTTTTGGACACCGCCACCTGACCCTTGATCTCGAAGTGGCACAGGGAAGCCGCTACCTCAACCTTGGCGAATGGGTGCACGATTCCAACTTTGCCGAATACAACGGTGAAAAGGTGGTACTAAAGAATTTCCAGTCGTGAAGAAATGTATATCCACCATCTGGTCGCTGATTTTTTTTACAAGTGCCCTGTCAGCACAGGACAAGCCAATTGTGTACGAAGCTGATGATGAGATAACATGGGCGGGCGTTGACCGTGCCGGTGATCTTCTGATTGTTTTGAAATCCGGGGAGGTGCAAAAAATCAACAAGGAAGGCAAGAAGTTGGGCAGCCATAAGTTTTCGGCACCTCCTACACTGCTGGATCCCCTGGATGGCGCACAGGCATTCCATTTCAGCCGTCAAGAAAAGGTCTACGGCGCACTCTCTTCTGATTTAGCAAATGCAACATCCATTGCGCTTAACCCTGCTTTCGCAATAAGCCCGTGGCTGGTAGCGCCCGCATTGCACGAATTGTGGATTTTAGATGCTTCTGACTTCAGCCTCAAGAAGACGAAGCTTCGCTCCACCGCCATTGCTTTCGAGACATCCATTAAGCATTTGCCTGAGGCACAGATCGAAGATTTCATCAGTCTGCGTGAATATCAAAACTATATCTTCATCCTGGACAAAGGCTCGGGCATACATGTTTTTAACAATCTTGGAAAATACTTAAAGACTCTTGGCGAAAGAAATATTTCCTATTTCAGTTTCATCGGCGAAGAACTCTACTACTTGAAAGGGAATGAGCTTGTGCTGATCGATTTATATACCGATGAGCAAAGGAAACTCCACGTGCCCATGGAGTGCCAGTTCGCGTTTCTCTTAGACGAGAACCTCTTTGCCATTAATCGCCGGCAGGTGACGGTTATTGGTTTCAAACCATAATGAAAGCCAGTACTTAATAATCCGAATACTCGGTAGGCCGTAAGAAATACTGGGTGTTTTTTGAAATGGTGTGCTGATACTCTGGCATCACGACAAGTTTCTTCCATTGCGGGTCGTCTACAAATGCTTTCCAATGCTCATCACGAGAAGCCTGGTTGGCAAAGGTTGTCATGTACATGAGGTTCGGCATGTGACTCCCGGCGATCACGTCAGCGTAAAAAACCGCGTTGAAGCCAAGCCGTTTAAATAGTCCGAATTCATCTCCATCCACAAACATTTTTAGTTTGTTTTGATAAATCTTCTCCGTAGCGCTTTCATAACTCCTTAGTTCATATACGCGTTCACCACGAGGATTTGAAAACGATGGAGGCTGAAACAGAGGTGCCCCTCTCATATTTCGAAGCAGGATATTCTCAATTCTTTGATAAGGTGGATCATTATACAAGGCTTCCAGGTAGTCCTTGCCATCCAGGTTGAATTGTTTGTCGACCATAATAAGGTCAGGAAATTTTGCGGTCAGCTCGAGAGACTTGAAGCTCACCAGGATTACTATTCGTTTTCCATAGGTAGAGTCGGTCTCCAGGGGTTTGAATACCCCCACATTCTTAATTCCTGTACGATGGACTGTCGGTATCCATGCGTTTTTCAGAAATGCCTCAACCCTGGCCTCCTGTGCTTTATTGGCGAGGTAGTATATCTTGATGAGGTAAAACTCCTTACTGGCAATTTGGGCCGGAAGCTGTGACGAAATCAAGAGGAGAAGCAGGAAGATGTATTGTTTGAGAATGTTTTTCATATGGAAGACAATTTTCCATGAAGCTAATAAAAAAATTTACCACGTTTACCCGATGTCCTTCGCGCTAATATCAATAATACAGTGCGCCTGACAAAGAGCCACAACCTCAGTATTAGTCCATTTGCATTTTATGCAACTACCACGTTCTCTGGTTGCGCAGAATGGGTAGGTGACAAGGTGAAAATCTCTCTACCTTGGGACTATCAGCTCAATATCAAGTTTATGAAGTTGATCCTCTGCGTCCTTCTCCTACCGATTTGCATGTCATCCTGTGTCAGCTACCAGCCCTTGCCGGATAGTAGCTTTGAGACCATTTCGAAGGAGCTGAAGAAAGGCGACTTTGTTAAGCTCAAGATGTCTTATCATCCCGGGTCAGAGAAAATCAGCGAAATGGTGCTGTCAGAAGTGAAAGGTGACAGTCTGCTGGTGGGTAATGTGTACGTTCCGGTATCCGGAGCAAAGCCAAAGAAGATTGAAAGGACGCTCAAGATTTCACAGATAGCCGAGATCAGCAAGGGTCATGTGCTAAAACAAGGAGAGACTTCGTTTTTCGTCGGCTACAATTCATTCAATGAGATATATGCAGGCCTGCAATTTCCCAGGAATTCAGTAAAGAAGGCTGCCTTTGAGATGGGATACCAATTTGCATTATCCAAAACTGCCACTTACTCGTCATTTGCCAACCCCATTCTGACAACCGTCGCATCAGGCCTGCGGGCGCGGTTCGGTTTTCAATCTCCGGTCAGTAAAGGTCGATTGAGTACTTTTTATTTTGAATATCAGAATTTGCAATCCAACCCATTTTACTTTTATGAATCTGCCCATAGCTTCGCTTATGAGGCTGGCTTCACGGAACATTATGAAAAGTATGGTCTAAGATTGATGGGTGAAAAACCCATATTGAAAAGCAACTTGACCTTCACCTATTCCATTGCCGTTTTTTACATGCACGTCACCCGTCAATATATCTGGGAAAGACCTGCTGGACCTCAATACTCCAGTCAACCGTCTAATCGGGTGGACTCAAGAGATACCATCACACCCCAGTTGAGTATAGGCATTAAGGTTTATATTTTTTGAATCTCAAAGAGAATTACCATGACTGGTGAACTGTGCGAGCTTGAGGAGGAGGCCAGCTTACCCGATATGTACCATATTGGAATGCCCCTTGACAAATCATTGCTCCGTGAGAAACTGGGTGCTGCTTTTGAAGAGGACATCAGCTTCGACACCTGGAACAAAGCCAAGGTGGATTCGTACAGGACTCAGGAATATTGGGAAGTGGTGGAAAAGGCAAGAAAGAAATAATTACTGGTGCAATCAGAATGCAACTGCCTCAATTAAACAAAAGTCCTTTTGATCCTGTGTTCATTTTTGAACATATTTGAATTATGATTTGATTATCAATATGTTACATTGTTTCGTTGTAACGTGGGTTATAATTCGGCGTGAATTTCGGGGGGTGGGAATGGCCCCAAACACGTCAAATTTGCCCCCAAATTTGCCCCACAATCAACGATCGGGGCCGGGGTGGGGAAAT
>JANYHW010000236.1 GCA_025358885.1 Cytophagales bacterium
ACCTATAGTTTGTGGATTGACTCGCGCAAGGAAGGAAGATATTGATGTGGCCGCCGAAGCATTGCATCACGCCAAACGAGGAAGGATCCACACCGGCATTGGTTCATCAGACATTCACATCCAGCACAAATTCAAATCCACACGGGAGCAAGTCCTGGAGCAGGGTGTGTGGGCTGTCCAGTATGCCAAGAGCAAAGGGCATGAAGTTGAATTCTACGCCGAGGATGCAGGACGTGCCGACCTGAATTTTCTTGCGCGCATGGTGGAGGCAGTTATCACAGCAGGCGCTGACGTGGTCAACATCCCGGATACAACAGGCTATTGCCTGCCTCACCTGTATGGGAAACGCATCCAGTACCTCGTGGAAAATGTGAAGAACATTGAGAAAGCAACCCTATCAGTACACTGTCACAATGACCTTGGCCTGGCTACAGCCAATACTTTGGCTGGACTGATTAACGGCGCCCGGCAAGCAGAGGTGACCATCAATGGAATCGGTGAGCGGGCGGGCAATACCTCGCTCGAAGAAGTGGCGATGACGATCCAGGTGCACCAGGATTTGGGATTGTACACCAATATCAGATCTGAAAGAATTTATGAACTTAGCCGCCTCGTATCCGATATGATGCGGATGCCCGTGCAGGCAAACAAAGCCATTGTTGGAAAAAATGCTTTTGCGCACTCTTCCGGTATCCACCAGGATGGTTTCCTCAAGCATGCGGAAAACTATGAAATCATCAACCCAGCTGAGGTGGGAGTTCCCTCATCCTCTATCGTACTGACGGCGCGCAGTGGTCGGGCTGCCCTGAAACACCGTGCGGAATTGCTGGGCTATCGCTTCGAAGGAGAAGAGCTCAATTCATTGTATGAAAACTTCCTGCTAGTGGCAGATGAAAAGAAATTGGTCAATGACCACGACCTGAGGACCCTGATGACGAGCCTTCCGGTGCTCACAAAGTAAATAGGGTATTCAACGGACCCCCTTCATGAGGAATTTGAAATAGCGAAGGGTGGTGGAGATAATCTTCATTTTGGAAGACCCTATTCTCTTGGATGAGTGAAGTTGCATGGGCACTTCGATTATTTTCGCCTGACAATGGATGGACTTCACTAAAATTTCCAGCATGCACACGAATCCGGGCTCCGCCATGCAGTGAGTATACTTCTCCTGGATGCGCCGCAACAAGGCAAAGGAATGAACCCTGTAAAAAGAACTGAGCGTAAGGACCTTTACGTCGAAAAGGAACCGAAATAAAAAATTGGCTGATGCCGAAACGAACTTTCTGAAGAAAGAAGTCTTTTCAAACCCTCCTCCCTGGGCATACACAGAAGCAAGTACGAGGTCGTAGCCAAGTCTTCTCAGGGTTAACATGACTGGGAGTATCCCGAGGTCAGACGTACAATCCGCCTCTAGCGTGATCACGGTATCTTCTGGTTTTCCGTTTTCCAGAATCCATTCGAATCCCTTGTTGAATGCAGCTCCCGGGCCACGATTGATACCATCGCCCAGCAGGGTACATGAGCTGGATTGAAAAAGCTTGGTAATCACAGCACATGAACCGTCCGTCGAGCCGTCATCAGAAAAAACGTAGTGTATCGGCTCCGTATCCGAATAACCAATTAGCTCCCGGTGAAGGTTTTCAATATTGGCCTCCTCGTTGTAAACAGGGATGAGAAAGAAAATCATGTCAGGCCGATGGATGTTTCAGGACTTCTTTTATCGTGAGTCGGATAGCATCTTCCAGTTTGACCCTGGGACTATATCCCAGAATTCTTTTTGCTTTAGACAGGTCAGGAATCCGACGGAGGATGTCTTTGTATTTCCCAAAGACTTCGCTCATGGGTACGAATTTTAGCTTCAGCTCATGGGCTGGCCCGGCAATGCGATGGATAAGTTTGGCTGTTTCCAACACCGAGAGTTCTTCATCGTTGCCAATGTTGATTATTTCGCCGACCGCCTTCTCATTTTCAAGGGCAAGCACTGTGCCGTGAACAAGATCGGAAACAAATCCCATTGAACGCGTCTGAAGTCCATCTCCATGAACAATGACTTCCTCGTTGCGGAGAATAGCACGGATAAATATAGGGATGTGACCGCCGCTCCAGGCAAAACTTGAACGTGGGCTAAATCCGCCAAAATACCGAATCACTACAATCGGGACCTTGTAGTCGTGATGATAGGCAAACGACAGTTGTTCTCCGTACAATTTGGACACGGCATAACTCCATCGCTTAATTAGACTCGGCCCTAGCAACAAGTCTCCATCCTCGTTCAGTGGCAGGTCGGGAGACATTCCATAAACGTCAGACGTGGATGCGAATATTACTTTACATCCCCACATCTTCGCCGTCTCCAGTACATTTTCTGTCCCCTTTGTATTAACCAATAATGTTGGGAGACTGATATCCTTTTCAGAAATCTTCTTCACGGCAGCGAGGTGTATGATCGTGCCAGTGTCTTTGCCCAGTATTTTAAGTGTATCGAAGTCGAGGATGTTTACACGATAGAATCGGAAGTTGGCGTGAGTCAGGCAAGAATCAATATTGACGAGAGCTCCATAGGATAAATCGTCAATACCTGTTACGGTGTAGCCTTTGTGTAGCAGCTCTTCAGCAAGGTGTGAACCGATCATACCCGCAACGCCGGTGATTAAAACACTCTTTTTCATTCCTTATCTTTTATCTTGCAACAGATTACCTGATGATGAATTCAGTCAAAAGTACGGTGGATGTTGTGAAAACCCATCGATTGTTACTACTAAAACTTCTCC
Source organism: Cytophagales bacterium (assembly GCA_025358885.1). GTDB lineage: Bacteria > Bacteroidota > Bacteroidia > Cytophagales > Cyclobacteriaceae > ELB16-189. The sequence goes on from JANYHW010000236.1 coordinate 2,772, forward strand.
TTGCCATTCAGGTTGGATTTTTGGGATACCTGCTTTTTTCTTCCATACGCGATGGACACTATTTTCTGGCGCATGAAGATGAGGCAATCAATTATTGTTCAGCAAAAGTATTTTCGGAAACCGGATCAGTTCGGGCAGAAGGTTGCATAGCCGAGGAGGTGTCTCGCATAGGACAGATGAACTGGTATGGCCCGGGGTATGCTGTGTTCTACGGCTCGTTGCTTAGTATTTTTGGAGACATTCCGACTCTCTTCATTAAGCTCCATGCAGCTTCTGCTCTCCTGTCGCTGATGTTAATTTTTGCTCTTCCGATTTCGGGCGAACAAAAACTGCTCATGGCAACCATAACGACGTTCACACAAACTTTTACGGCTTACATTTTCACCTATTTCCCGGAAAGCTTTCATTTCCTGGTGGCCATTGTATTGATATTTTTTTTGCTGAAGGTGCATCAGGAGACGGAGAAAAGACGTCAACGACCCTGGGAAATCTGTTTTGTACTTCTAGTGCTTGTGGCTATTCTGTTCCGGGTTACTTATGTATTCTGGCTGGCGGCGCTCATCCTGGTTTCAGAAAGCCGGAGTAAAGCTTGGAAACGGGCAGTACTTTTTTTAGCGGTCCTGGCAGTTACACTCCTGTACATGAAACTGTTCACCGCTCCTCCGTATGCAGGAGAAATGCAAAAAATTGACCAACTCTATGAATTCAATTTGTGGCAATTCCTCTGGAAGACGATCAAGGCACTATTAAGAAACACATTTTTTCTTGTGACCTCCGGCGCATCGGGTGTCTATTTCCTCATTGGGCTCTTGATCACTTCTGCCTTCTGCTGGTGGAAAACCAGAGACCGTTTTCTCCTGGCCTCAACAGGGGTGAGCCTTGTACTCCTTGCGGCGCTTATGGCATACTACTCTCCCGGCCCCTGGTACTTTCTGAAGCAGTCAGCTATCCTGGTACCATTGCTTGTCGTTGGGCTCGTTCGTGCGGAGATCTCAGGTAAGCTGAAGTATGGTGTGCTGATGGTGACGGTTGGATGGTTTCTTGCTTCAGAAAAGAATTTGACGGTCAGTATTGCAGAACATCGTGCCGCTTCCGACAAATTTCAGGCAAGTGATGATTTTCGATTGGCCCTCAATCAGCTTAAGGATTTTATTTCAGGGAGCAAACCCATAACGGTCTTATGGTGTTATGACGAATATGATTTCGGTGGGACCACGGAAGCCTTGCTGCCGTTCTCCACACGCGATGGCGCTCCGATTCTCTACACCTCCAATGTCCTCAGCGCAGATTCTGCATCAGAAGTAAAATTCACATTGCATGGCAAACTTAAGATTGACTACCTGCTAAGCAGGCAGCCTGTATCATTTGAGTATGCAAAAGAAATTCATCAGACAACATATTATCACCTGTATAAAGTTGAAAATGAATAGCCAATTTGCTTCAAGGCTATCTACCTTGCGGCCCGATTAATGAAACGATGCCGCTGCAGGAAAAGAATCTCTACGTCAGAAAGTCGAAATTGCCCGGAGCTGGCAAGGGCTTGTTCACCAAAGTACTCATTCCCAGGGGGACACGTATTGTGGAATATAGGGGTACTGTCATGACATGGAAGGAGGTCGAAAAAATGCCGGATGAACGTAACGGTTATGTATTTTTCTTTACATACAAGTATGTCATTGACGCGTGGAAACACAAAGGATTAGCTCATTTTGCCAACGATGCCAAAGGAATTGAACGGGTTCCGGGGATTCGGAATAATTCCGAATATGTTACGGAAGGAAAGCGTTGCTACATTGAGGCCACCCGTGATATTCTCCCATACTCGGAAGTTCTTGTTGCATATGGTGCGGAGTACTGGCAGGTAATCCGCTATAATATCCGGTTCGAAGAACGAAAAAAGCTGAAAGACGCCAGAAATGGATCAGCATCCAAATTGCCACATCATCATGCGGCCAAGCGTCGTACGACACGATAAGTTAACCATACGATCATAACCCGACCTATGGAGGGCCGGGCCCGGCCTTTTAGTTCTTCTCCTTGGCAGCCTTCGCCCTATCGATGGTTTCGTTGGTTAGTGCCTTTACCCTTTGGATTTTCTGCATCTCCGTTTCCAGGTATTCGCGTGCGACCTCCTGGTTGGTGGAGTCCGGAAGGGGACTGAAATTGTGCATCCAGTCCATCATGGCATTGCTCGTGGAATCGAGTGATGATATGACTTGCTCGAGTTCTTCTTTCTTAAGGGTTGGCATGTTCGGAGACTGGGCAATTTTTTCCAGTAACTCCAGTTTTAGCGCATAGAGGTCCTGCATTTTTGGCATTACCTCATCATGTATATCCATGACCTGATCATATAACGCCTTATTGGGGTCTTCACCACCCGCAGTTCCTTCAGCTTCATGGTGGCTGTGTTCGCTGGTTTTTCCACATGAAATAAGAACAAGGAAAGAGGTGGCAATGAGTAGATTTTTCATACTTGAAGGATTTTAAGCAAAGTTAGTTCTTTCAATGAAGTACCCCAACCTGCCCGACTAACAGTAGTTAGCAGGGTCTGTTTTTTCAATTTCTGTTTGCGTGTAGTTGCGCAAATAAGAATTTTAGTCGTTCTTCGTCTTGTCAAAAAAGAAGAATGAGCAACAATCGATTTTATTTTTACTTCTATTACTATCAATCCCCAGGGACTGAAAGAGTAGCGCATTGTTGATCAACAGATAAACAACAGAAACTCAGAAGTCCCGGCAAAGCCGGGATTTTTTTTTGTAATCCTTTAGAAGTTTGGAACGGAACGAGCACATGAAAAAGAGAAAATTGCAAGTCGCTATCCAGGGTATAGCCACCAGCTTTCACGAGATGGCGGCAATAACCCATTTTAGAGAGCCCATCGACACCATAGAATGCCTGTCCTTTCATGCCCTTTGTGAAGCCCTAAAGAACGACCGTGCCGATTATGCAGTTATGGCCATTGAAAACTCAATTGCCGGAAGCATTTTGCCCAACTACTTCTTGCTCCAGGAATATCATTTCTCCATCGTTGGTGAATTGTACCTGCCCATCCACATGCACCTGTTGGCGTTGCCCGGTGTAAAAATGAAGGACATCAAAAGCATTGAGTCCCACCCGATGGCCATCCGTCAATGTTCAGAATTTTTGCAGCGTCTGGAGGGAGTAGAAATAAAAGAAAGCGACGACACCGCATTGTCCGCAAGACGGGTTAAAGATAACAAGCGCAAGGATGCAGCTGCGATTGCCAATGAACAGGCAGCAAAAAAATTCGGATTGCAAATACTGGAAAAACGAATTGAAACCCACAAGAAGAATTTTACCCGCTTTCTAATTCTGACCCGGAAAAATGGCATAATTGAAGGAAGCAACAAGGCCTCCCTGTCATTTGAGGTGGCCAATGAGGCCGGAAGCCTCGCCAATGTGTTGACCACTTTTAAAGACCATAGCATTAACCTGACCAAGATCCAGTCGATACCCATTATTGGAAAACCCCGGGAATACTCCATCCATGTAGACGTAGAATGGAAACAGAAAAAGAACTATGACACTGCCCTCAACCAGGTGCTTCGGCAAACCCGTAACCTGAGTGTGCTGGGCGAATACAGAAAATCTGAGATAAAGTTTTGAGCCTGTGATCACCCATACACCATGATAAAAACTGCAACCCGCATTGCCAACGTAGAAGAATATTACTTCAGCAGGAAGCTGGCCGAAGTGCGGAGTATTGATACACCTGAACTCCGGGTGATTAACCTGGGCATCGGAAGTCCAGACCTCGCACCCTCCGTCGCGACAGTAGAGGCCTTGATCGCTTCTGCCCAGAACCCTGCGAACCACGGGTATCAGAATTATAAAGGCATTCCTGCGCTCCGTCAGGCTATCGCAGGATTTTATGAAAAAATCTATGGTGTCTCCCTTGACCCGGAATCTATGGTCCTGCCCTTAATGGGCTCCAAGGAAGGAATCATGCACATTGCCATGGCTTTTGTAAATGAAGGTGATGAGGTGTTGATCCCGGACCCTGGATATCCCACCTACGCCTCGGTCGCAAAACTTGTTGGTGCAAACATCAGAACTTATTCCATGAAAGAATCGCTTGACTGGGGAGTGGACGTGGAAGCCCTCCGTCAACAGGATCTTTCAAAAGTAAAAATAATGTGGGTAAATTTTCCACATATGCCCACGGGACGTGCGGCCTCAAGACCTGAGATGAAAGCACTCGTGGATCTGGCGAGAAAACACGAGTTCCTGATCGTAAACGATAACCCGTACAGTCTTATTCTCAACAAAGCCCCACTCAGTATCCTCAGTATCGAGGGCGCGGAGGAGGTTGCTTTGGAACTCAACTCACTAAGTAAGTCACACAACATGGCGGGGTGGCGGATCGGTTGGGTTGCGGGAAAGAAAGAATATCTAGATGCAGTTTTGCGCGTGAAGAGCAACATGGATTCCGGAATGTTCCTGGGTTTGCAGCACGCCGCCATCGAAGCACTGAAGAACGATCAGCATTGGTTTGATGAACTCAATACGGTTTACCGTGGCCGCAGCATAGTGGCAAAACAAATTCTTGCCGCCCTGGGGTGTACCTACTCCGACCAGCAATCCGGATTGTTCCTGTGGGCTCGGGCGCCGCATGACATTGTTGACGTTGAAAAATGGATCGATGAAATCTTATATGGAACCAAAGTTTTCATCACACCTGGATTTATTTTTGGAGAAGCAGGCAAGAGGCATGTGCGTATCTCCCTCTGTGCACCCATTGAAAGAATGGAAGAGGCCCTGATGCGGATAAAGAACTGGAAGCATACCCACGGGAAGACCAATCGTTCCAATACAAAAGAAAAATCCATTATATGAAAATTACCGTTGTTGGATTGGGGTTAATTGGGGGATGCATGGCCCTCGACTTGCGCAAGGCAGGGTTTGCAGACCGATTGGCAGGCGTCGACCTCCATGAAGCGAATGGACGCAGGGCCGTCGAACTTGGGTTGGTAGATGCCATTGAGCCTGAAGACAAGGCTCTTTCAGAAGCAGATGTTGTGATCCTGGCGATTCCGGTAAATACCATGAATGCTCTTTTGCCCCAGGTCCTCGATGTGATAAAGAAGGGAGCCCTGGTCATCGATACGGGATCTACGAAATCAATGATTTGCCGTTCGGTGAGCAACCACGAAAACCGTTCGCAATTCGTCGCATCTCACCCTATCGCCGGAACAGAAAACTCAGGACCTGATGCTGCATTTCCCGGATTGTTCCAGGGGATGACCAATATAATATGTGAGCGTGAAAAGTCTTCAGAGGAATCACTCGCCCTGGCTGGGAAACTGTTCAACACCCTGGGCATGAAAACTATTTTTATGGACCCGGATGAGCATGACAAACACGTGGCCTACGTTTCTCATCTTTCACACGTGAGTGCTTTCCTCCTCGGTCAAACTGTGCTGGACATTGAAAAAGATGAAAAAAATATTTTCAACCTGGCGGGAAGCGGATTGGCGTCAACGGTTCGCCTGGCGAAAAGCTCACCTGACATGTGGGCCCCGATCTTTGAGCAGAATGCCGAGTATCTCGGCCAGGCATTGGCGGAATATATCATGCACCTCCAGCGTTTTCACTATCAACTGATGAAACGAAACACCAAGGAGCTCTACCGTGTTATGAAGGAAGCCAACAAAATCCGGAAAGTACTGGATGGCTTGAACATGGAAACAACCAAAGTCGTTTAAGAATCATAAATGGAAACAATCTAAAATATATCTATGCAATTCGAATCGATCACTTCGGCACTCAAGATCACCAAGCCCCTTATCATCAGCGGACCTTGCAGCGCAGAAACGGAAAGTCAGATGATTACCACCGCCAAACAATTGGCGGCCACTGGTAAAGTTCATGCCCTTCGTGCTGGAATATGGAAGCCAAGGACCCGGCCCGGGCAGTTTGAAGGCGCAGGTGCCGAAGGCTTGAAGTGGCTGGTGATGGCCAAGGAGGAAACCGGTTTGCCCATCACCACCGAAGTAGCTACAGCCGCACACGTAGAGGCATGCCTGAAGGCAGGAGTAGATATTCTCTGGATCGGTGCGCGCACAACTGTTAACCCATTTTCTGTTCAGGAAATCGCAGATGCTTTGAAGGGAGTCGATATACCTGTGATGATCAAAAACCCGGTAAACCCCGATATTGAATTGTGGGTTGGCGCCTTTGAGCGACTCAACCGGGCTGGCATAAATAAAATGTCTGCCATTCACCGCGGCTTCTCTTCATTTGAAAAAGGTCCATTTCGCAATGCGCCCATGTGGGACCTTGCCATTGAGTTGAAGACCCGGGTACCCGGAATTGAAATGATTTGTGACCCGAGCCACATTGCGGGAAACCGAGAACTCATTGCCATGGTGAGTCAAAAAGCGCTCGACCTCGACATGGCTGGATTGATGATTGAAAGTCACCTGAATCCGGATGCAGCCTGGAGTGACGCAAAACAACAAGTCACTCCTGCTGTATTGGCAAAGATCGTAGAGGGTCTTGTGGTACGCACGGTGTCTTCCGATAACAAGACCTTTAAGGATACATTGGGTCTGCTGCGCGAACAAATTGACCAGATCGATGATGAAATCATGCAGAAGATGGCGAGCCGCATGAAAATTTCTGAAAAGATAGGACAGTACAAGAAAGAGAACAATGTCACTATCCTTCAGGTGAATCGCTGGGAGGAAATTGTACAAACCCGGGCGGCGCTGGGCAAGGCCATGGGCCTTGATGAAGGCTTCACCCGCGACCTGCTGAGACTGGTTCATCATGAATCTATCCAGGTGCAGACCAAAGTCATGAACAAGACTGAGGTGAAAGTCTAGTATTTCAGAACGCTTTCCCACCAAATCCCACAGTCGTATTCTGTCGATATGATTGTGGGATTCCTTTTTGTTGATCGTCAAATTCTCACGAACTTCCAGCGCTCACAGTTAGATCCTCAAATTCCTTATCATATGAATAATCTTCCCTGGAAAAAGATTGGCTTAGGCGTGCTTGGCTTGGTTGTCGTTGCGGCAGGAGTCTTTTATTTCAACCAGGCCCGCAGCCGGGGTACGGGTACCCGTGCCATCAATCCGGCATTTGGTGAATACATCTCTTCCTTTACCTCAGGAGTAGTCAATTCTGGTTCGGTGATTCGGGTCGTGTTGGCAAATGAAGCAATCGATTCCGCGTCGCTGGGAGAAACATCTGTCAAGCTGTTCGACTTCAGTCCATCGCTGAAGGGCACCACGGTCTGGCTTGACCGGCGCACGGTGGAATTCAGGCCCGCAACCCGCCTTACCGCAGGACAAGTATATGAAGGAGAATTTTCCCTTTCCCGCCTGGCGGACGTGGCAAAAGACCTAAGCACTTTTGATTTCTCGTTCCAGGTGATGCCCCAGAATTTTGAGCTCACCGTAGACAACATCAAACCTTATGTAAAGACCGAATTACAACGCCAAAAGATCGAAGGCATTTTACTGACGGCGGATTATGCGGAGAATGAAGCGATAGAGAAGACACTCAATGCCCAGCAGGATGACAAAGCATTGCCGGTTCATTGGGTTCATACAGGGGAAGGGAAGCACCATGCCTTTACCATTGAAGATGTTGTCCGCAAGGATCAGCCGAGCACTGTCAACCTGACCGTCAATGGATCCGAGCTGGGCATCGATCAGACAGATAAAAAAGAAGTTGAAATTCCCGCCCTCGGTGATTTTAAGGTTATGAATGTGAAAGTAGAACATGGCACAAACCAGTATGTGGTGCTTCAGTTCTCCGACCCGCTGAATGAGAAACAGAACCTGGCGGGCCTTATTTCCATTTCCGACATACCCTCATTGGATTTTGAAATAAAAGACAATGAAGTGCACATATTTCCCTCTGTGCGTCAGACCGGTTCAAAAACCATGACGATCGAAGCAGGCATTCGAAATGTACTCAACTACCGCATGGCTCAAGGCAGCACAGCTGATGTCACCTTTGAGCAGGTTGCACCTTCCGTCCGGTTCATTGGCAAGGGAAATATTCTTCCATCCACCGACGGGTTGATTCTTCCATTTGAAGCCGTAAACCTCAAAGCTGTGGACGTTCAGATCATAAAAGTATTTGAAAAAAACGTGCTTCAGTTCTTACAAGTAAACGGGTTTGAAGGAAACTCAGAATTGCGGCGAGTAGGCAAACCCCTCATAAAAAAAATGCTGTCATTGGAGAACTCTGGTGTAACGGACCTGGGTAAATGGAACCGCTACACATTGGACCTTTCTCAATATATTAACACTGAACCCGGTGCTATTTATCAGGTCCGCATTGCTATCAGGAAGGTATATTCCGTCTATGCATGCACGGAAGAAGATGAGGCATCTACCACAGCGGCCATTGAGGAAGAAGATTGGAACCAGCCCGACAATGAAGACAGTGCCTGGGACTCCTATGAAGAATATGAGTATGGCGAGAGCTATGACTGGGAACAGCGGGACAATCCATGCAACGGCTCCTACTACACGAACAACCGGAACATTTTCAGGAATGTGATCGCCTCTGACCTTGGCATTATGGCCAAGCGTGGAGGTGATGGCAATACAGTGCTATTCGTTAACGACCTGAAGACCACACGGCCTCAAAGTGGTGTGCAACTTGACCTGTATGATTTCCAGCAACAACTGCTTGGATCGGCGAGCACCGGCACCGATGGTAAGGCGACCATCTCCTCAAGGCGGGCGCCATTTGTTGTGGTTGCCCGAAGTGGTTCGCAACGCGGGTACCTGAAGCTGATGGACGGAGAATCACTTTCCCTTAGCAATTTCGACGTGGGCGGAGAACACGTAGACAACGGATTGAAGGGACTAATATATGGTGAAAGAGGAGTGTGGCGGCCGGGAGATTCATTGTATCTCACTTTCTTGCTGGAGGACAAACTGAAGTTATTGCCGCCCACGCATCCCGTGGTTATGGAATTGCAAAATCCCCAGGGCCAGGTGACTCAACGTTTGGTGCGCTCTGCATCAGAAAATGGTTTTTATCGATTTGCCACGGCAACATCCTCTGATGCACCGACCGGCAATTGGACAGCGAGGGTGAAAGTAGGTGGAACACAGTTTAACCAGACGGTTAAGATAGAAACTATCAAGCCGAACCGCCTCAAAATAAACCTTGACTTTGGAAAAGAAAAAATAACCGCTGGAGATAATAATGTTTCGGGCAACCTGCACGTAAACTGGCTTGCCGGTTCGCCTGGCAGAAACCTGAAGGCGCAATTTGAAGTGTTGATGACAAAGGCTCAAACCAAATTCGACAGGTATCCAGAGTTCACATTTGATGATCCGGCAAAAGATGTTGCCCCTGAAGCGAAAACGATCTTTGAAGGCTACACGGACGATGATGGCAATGCGACCATCAACACTTCATTGGAGGTGAGTGGAGAACCTTCCGGCATGCTCAATGCAATATTCAGGGGAAAGGTATTTGAAGAAAGTGGGAACTTCAGCGTCGATCGTTTCAGTCTTCCTTTTTATCCATATGCTTCATTTACAGGGATTCGGTTACCGCAAGGTGATAAGGCACGTGGCATGCTGCTTACGGACACTACCCATCGCGTAGACATCGTTACGTTGGATGCCGATGGAAAAGGCGTTTCTCATGATAATATTGAGATGACCATTTCCAAATTAGAATGGCGCTGGTGGTGGGACAATTCAGATGACAATGCAAATTTTATGACGGGCACAAATTCCACACCTGTCGCATCAGGGCGTATCCGCACTGTTGATGGTAAGGGTTCATGGAATTTTAAAATCAAATACCCGGAGTGGGGCAGGTACCTGGTGCGCGCCTCAGATCCGGTGTCAGGCCACAGTGCAGCAAAAGTGGTATACATCGATTGGCCCGGTTGGGCAGGTCGGGCAAACAACGAATCGCAAGGTGCTGCCATGCTTTCATTTTCATCCGACAAGCCTGGCTATAATATAGGAGAGAAAGCCAATTTGATTATACCAGGAAGTGATCATGGCCGGGCCCTCATCAGCGTGGAAAGCGGTAGCCGAGTAATCGACACCTATTGGCTGGAGACACAGAAAGGCGACAACCGTTTTAGTTTTGATGTCAAGCCGGAAATGACACCTAATGTTTTTGTCAGCGTTACCCTGCTGCAGCCACATTCCCAAACATTAAATGACCTGCCTATCCGGATGTACGGTGTGATCCCGCTGTCTGTCGAAGATCCTCAAACCCATTTGAACCCAGTCATTTCAATGCCTGATGTGTTGGAACCCGGACAGGATGTGGTCATTAAGGTGTCCGAACAGTCAAAAAGAAAAATGACCTATACATTGGCCATGGTGGACGAAGGATTGTTGGACATTACACGATTCAATACTCCCGATGCATGGAGTAGATTTTACGCACGTGAAGCTTTGGGGGTAAGGACGTGGGATGTATTCGATGCAGTAATGGGCGCCTTTGGCGGCAAGATAGAAAGGCTCCTTGCCATTGGCGGCGATATGATGGCGAAGAGTAAAGAGGATGATGCGAAGGCAAACAGGTTTAAACCCGTTGTGAAATTTCTGGGTCCATTCACATTGGATGGCGGCAGCAACGAGCATCGCTTTATTATGCCTCAATACATTGGCTCTGTGAAGACGATGATTGTGGCAGGGTATGAAGGTGCATACGGAAGAGCTGACAAAGCGACACCGGTAAGGAAGCCACTTATGGTATTGGCTACGCTGCCGCGGGTGCTTGGTCCGGAAGAGACTCTCAAGCTCCCGGTCACGCTTTTTGCCATGGAGAAGAATATCAAGAATGTAAAAATTGAAGTAAAGGTTTCCGGATCGGTTTCACTTTCAGGTGACGCCTCGCGAACGGTGACCATGGACAAGGAAGACTTAACCTCTGACTTTGATCTTTTGGTTAAAAGTGAGACGGGTATAGCCCGGATTGAAGTCACGGCAACTGCAGGGAACTATAAGGCCTCGGATATCATTGAAATAGAAATTCGAAACCCGAACCCTTCCGTAACACAGGTAACGGAGTTGCTGCTGGAGCCAGGAAAGAGCTGGAATGAAACCGTTGCAGCAATTGGTGTGAACGGCACCAATACCGGCATGCTGGAAATATCATCCCTTCCACCCATAAACCTGGGTCAGCGCCTTCGTTACCTGATGCAATATCCATATGGATGCATTGAACAAACTACTTCATCTGTGTTTCCCCAGCTTTTCCTGGATCAGGTAAAGGCGTTGACCGACGAAGAGAAAAATACGGTTCAGAGGAATGTCCGTGCAGGAGTCGAACGATTGAAACTGTTTGTCACCCGCGACGGAGGCTTTGCCTATTGGCCCGGTAATTCCGATTCAGAAAGTTGGGGGTCAACGTATGCCGGGCACTTCCTGCTCGAGGCGGAGGCAAAAGGATATTTCGTGCCCAATGACATGATTAAACGATGGAAGAAATATCAGAAGAGCAAATCCGTCGAATGGAGGAAGAACAAAGAGTATCAGAGCAGTGAATTGATTCAGGCCTATCGCCTGTATACTCTTGCACTCGCTGGTGATGCAGACCTGGCATCGATGAATCGTTTACGTGAAATGGGTAACCTCCCCCTGGTATCCACCTGGATGCTGGCAGCCGCCTATGCCAAGGCCGGCCAGTCAGAAGCAGCAAAGACGTTGATTGCTAACCTTCCCGTCACCGTTAAGCCATATCAGGAGATGGCCTATTCATATGGCTCCGACATTCGCGACAAGGCGATCATCCTTGAAACAATGCTGCTCCTTAACGATCGAACGAAAGGTTTTGAATTGGTAAAAGAAATTTCAGCGTCACTTAGCAACTCAAATTCATGGATGAGTACCCAATCGGTAGCATGGTGTCTTAAGGCTGTAGGCATGTTTGCTGGCGGAGAAAAACGTGGACCTCTTAAGTTTACCCACACCTTCAATGGCAAGTCAGTTACGGCTGTAACCGACTTACCCCTGGCCCAGGTGTCACTGCCCATGGAGGGGACGAAGGGAGGTTCCCTTAAAGTTGAAAGTCAAAGTCAGGGTACATTGTTTGCCCGCATCATCACAGAAGGAGTACCTGCCCGGGGTACCGAACAAGAGGCCAATAATAATCTGAATGTTTCAGTATCGTATTCGGATACCCATGGAGGTGCTATTGACCCTTCCAGGTTGGAACAGGGAATTGAGTTCATCGCATCCGTTACCGTATCCAACCCCGGGGTGAAAGGTGCTTATCAGAACCTTGCCCTCAACCAGATCTTTCCTTCCGGATGGGAAATCAATAACCTGAGACTGGATGAGGCTGAGGATCGACTTAAAAGTGACAAGGCAACCTATCAGGATATCCGTGATGATCGGGTGTATACCTATTTCGATCTTAACGCCGGTCAACGGAAGACCTTTAAAGTTATGCTGACTGCAAGCTTTGCCGGAAGTTATTATCTGCCTGCCATGAGTTGTGAGGCGATGTACGACCGAAGCGTCTACGCCCGCACCCGGGGACAGGTGGTTGAAGTGGTGAAAAGGCTGGCACAATAACTTTTCCTGTTTCCCATGATGCCGTTTTTCTGCTGATTGGCAATCCAGCCTGTGGTCGGTGAGGTGGTGGACTTGAAATCCAATCAATCCTTATCACCGGCGATTGCGGCAAGAAGAAATCAAATAGCAACCTTTTTCTTCATAAATTTGTCTTCTTATATTGACAGAATGACCACCGTATCGACTGATTTCCGCTTTTCTACTGGCCCCGAACCTCATCGAGGCCGGACCCGTGAGATAATGATCAAGCACCCTCATGTGAAAGAGCTTATGGGCAAAAACCCCGTAACCTTTGTCGCTATTTTGGCACTGGTGGGTGGTATGATAGGTGGGGCTTGGCTGGTCCGTGATACATCATGGTGGATCGTTCTGGCTGCGGCCTATTTCTTAGGAGCATTTGCCAACCATGCCTTGTTTGTCATGATTCATGAATGCACCCATCACCTCCTGTTTAAGAAAAAATCATTGAACCTCACCGCGGCCATCCTGGCCAACTTGCCGCATACCTTGCCAAGCGCAATTTCTTTTGTTCGATACCATATCAAGCATCACTCTTTTCAAGGAGTTCACGAATTGGATGGGGACCTTCCCGACTATTGGGAGGCGAAGCTCATCCATAATTCTTTCTTTGGAAAGGCATTTTGGCTGCTGATCTTTCCTGTCTTTCAGGCAATTCGTGTCACCCGGTTGAAAGAAATCAAACCTGTCGATGGCTGGATCGTGGCAAACTGGATTGTACAGATTGCATTCAACATTGCGATTTGGATGTTCTTCGGGCCGAAAGCATTTATGTTCCTGCTGTTGAGCTTTTTCTTTTCTGTTGGCCTTCATCCACTGGGGGCCCGTTGGATTCAGGAGCATTATCTCACCCTGGATGAGAAACAGGAGACCTATAGCTACTATGGCCCGCTCAATGCCGTTGCGTTTAATGTAGGATACCACAATGAACACCACGATTTTCCGTCCATACCCTGGAACAAGTTACCGGATTTGAAAAAGGAAGCCCCTGAATATTACGATTCGCTGAAATCGCATCAATCTTGGACAAAGTTATTCTTCCGGTTCTTGTTCGACAAAAACATTTCTTTGTATATGCGCATTCTCCGAAAGGAGAGAGGCAAGGTAGCCCTGACCGACGAGTCCAAGCCGGATGCAGAGCTTGTGATGGAATCTTCGGAGAAATAATCAAACTGCCTCATGAGAAGGTCATTTGCGTTCCTCCTGCTGTGTGTCCTTGCCCATTTCACTTCGGCACAAACACCGACACGGGACGAACAATCCATCCTTGACCTTTCACGAAAGAAATTTGATTGGATTGTCGGTAAACAGTACGATTCGCTGGCAAGAGTCCTGGATGATAGGATGCTCTTTGTTCATTCCAATGGATGGACACAGAATAAGAAGGAACTGATTGGAGATATTCAATCCGGTAAACTGAATTACCAAAAAATAACCATCAAGGAGTCATCGGCTCGGATGTATCCATCTACGGCAATTGTACTTGGACTAGGAACCTTTGAAGGCATCAATGATGGCAAACCCTTCACCCTCGAGCTTCGCTACACGGAGGTATACGCCAAGATCGGAAATCAGTGGAAGCTGGCTTCGCGCCACGCCAGCCGCATGCCATGAGTCTTTTTGTTTCCAAAAGAAAGATCTTACTCCTCATCGGAGTAACCGGATTGTCGTTGATATATTTCTTTTCTCTTCCGCGTCAATTGTTTTCTGACCCCACCAGTACGGTGCTTGAAGATCGTGCCGGTCAGTTGCTCTCGGCTTCTATTGCTGATGATGGCCAGTGGCGCTTCCCTGGCAATTGGGATACAAATCCAAAGTTCGCGAAGGCGATTGTTGCTTACGAGGACAAAAGGTTTTGGCACCACCCCGGAGTTGATCCTCTTGCTATTGGCAGGGCGCTTCGCCAAAATATCTTGGCTGGCGATGTCGTGAGTGGCGGAAGCACGCTTACGATGCAGACGATCCGGTTGTCACGTAAGAATCCGAACAGGACGTTGTTTCAGAAGTTGATGGAGGTGATGTTAGCAACGCGCCTTGAGTGGAGGTATTCCAAAAAGGAAATTCTGGCGCTCTATGCTGCGCATGCACCCTTCGGAGGGAACGTAGTCGGCATTGAGGCTGCTTGCTGGCGTTACTTTGGACGAAGCCCAGATGAACTATCCTGGGGAGAGGCCGCCTTGCTGGCCGTGCTGCCCAACAATCCATCCCTCATTCACCTTGCGAGAAATCGCGACCGGCTTCGCGACAAGCGGAATCATTTATTGGAAAGACTTTATCACCAGGGTGAATTGGATGAATTGACGTACACCCTTGCAGTATCAGAACCGGTCCCGGACAAGCCCAGACCGATCCCCCGGCATGCCACACACTTGCTGGATCGTGTAAGGGCTGAAGGCTATGACCGTCAAAAGGTAAGGTCATCCATCGACTTGTCCTTGCAACTGCGGGTGCAGGAGGTAGTGGATGACTACCAAAAAAAGATGGCGGCAAACCAAATCTTCAATGCCGCTGCCCTGGTGCTGGATGTAAACACTGGGAAAGCGCTTGCCTACATAGGCAATTCAAAGTCAGGGAATGAACACCAGGAGCAAGTCGATATTATTCGATCGTCCCGCAGCACGGGCAGTATCCTCAAACCATTTTTATATGCCGCGCTCCTTGACGAGGGGAAAATCCTTCCTTCGACCCTGATGCCGGATGTGCCCACGCTCATCAGTGGATTTGCACCAAAGAATTTCTCAAAGCAATATGATGGCGCAGTGCCTGCCGACCAGGCGCTAGTCCGCTCCCTGAACATACCAACCGTCTATGGGTTAAGGGACTACCGGTATGAGAAATTCTATGACCTTCTCAAAAGGTTTGGGATGACGACGCTCACCAGGCCCGCTGACCATTACGGCTTGTCTCTCGTGCTTGGCGGCGCGGAAGGAACCCTTTGGGACATTACTGGGATGTATGCTTCGGGGGCAAGGATACTGGATCATTATTTCGAACGGGCAGGAAAGAACCGGTACACCAGCTCAGATGTTCATGCTCCTTTATTCCTGGATGAAGTTCCGGGAGGACATCCTGTTTTGGAATCTGGAACTGTATGTGATGCCGCTTCCCTTTGGATAACTTTTGAAACCCTGAAGGAACTGTATCGCCCAGGCGAGGAGACGGGGTGGAAGCATTTCAGCAGTTCAAAAACCATTGCGTGGAAAACCGGCACAAGCTTTGGTTTTAGGGATGGTTGGGCCATCGGCGTGACCCCCACTTTTGCCGTGGGGGTGTGGGTAGGGAATGCGGATGGCGAAGGGCGCCCGGGATTGACTGGCACTGAAGCGGCTGCACCACTCTTGTTTGATATCTTTTCAATTCTCCCAGGCAACGAATGGTTTAAAAAACCAATGTCCGAGCTTCAAGAAATTAACGTCTGTGCAGAAAGTGGTCATCGCGCATCAATGAGATGTGAACAGGTGAATAAAGTTGAAGTTCCAGGGGTGGGATTGGCCACCACCATTTGCCCATATCACCAATTGGTCCACCTGTCGATCGACGGCAAGTTTCGTGTGCACGGAAATTGCGTGTCTATGACGGAGATGAAGACGACAACCAGGTTTGTGCTGCCTCCTATACAGGAATACTTCTATAAAGCTAAAAACCTGTCCTACCGTCCTTTGCCACCTTATCGCAAGGATTGCGCCGATCCAGCTTCAGTGACTTCCATGGACCTTGTTTATCCAAGGGCACAGGCAAAAATCTACCTCCCCGTGCAGTTGAATGAGCAGGCCGGCAGTACCGTTTTTGAAGCAACACACAGAAATCAAACGGCTGTTATTTTCTGGCACCTTGATGGACAATTCATCGGATATACTGTGAAGACTCATCGTGTGTCGCTCTCGCCATTCCATGGCAGACACAGGCTTACATTAGTGGATGACTCCGGTGAGACATTGGAACGAATATTTGAGGTTATTTCGCCATGAGGTAAGCCCAGAATGTAATATTTTGATCAAAATTCCATAATTTTATTAATCTGGTCGGATTATAATTGCGATGTCTACGCTTTAACAAGGAAGGAATGAAGACTTATGCTTTGGTTTGCTTACTATCGGTTGTACTCGGTATTCAAGTTGGTAAGGCGCAAGGATCTCCCGGATCACCCACCAATTTTGTCGTCGTCGTTGGCGCCTTTTCAGTAGAGGCCAACGCCAATAGTTTTGTAAAACACGTAAAGAAACAAAAGCTCCAGGCTCAAGTTCAGTTTAACGAGGTCAAAAATCTGTACTACGTAGGCGTTCTGCTCACCAATGACCATGACGCTGCGATCGCAGAAGCAAAGCGACTACAGGAAGCGGGTCCATTTCGAGATGCGTGGGTATTTAACCGGACACCCGCACCTCCACCCGTGATGGAACCCGTAGTTGTAGTGGAGGAAAAGAAGAAAGAAGTAGTTATCCCTGTTGTAGTTGTTCCTGTCAAGATGAGCGCCGCGGATTCTGCAAGGTTGGCGGAAGAAAAAATCAAGGAGAAAGTGGATAACACCGTGATGAAGAGAAAAAAGGGTGAGGCGGAAAAGCTTGACTATATTTTCTTTTACCGCGATGCGGCCGTTCTGAGACCTGAATCTCGGTTCGCAGTCGATAAGCTGGTGAAGATTATGAATGAAAATCCAACGGAAGAAATTCGAATTCATGGGCACACCAATGGAAATGACCCTGGAAAAATTGTGAAGAGATCAAATGCAAATTCTGACTTCTTCTCCTTAGATAACACGGTTGAGGGTTATGGTTCTGCAAAAGAGCTTTCACAGGAACGTTCTGAACTTATCCGTGATTACCTTGTGTCCAAAGGTATTGACAAGAAGAGAATGAGTATCAAAGCCTGGGGTGGGAAAAAACCCTTGTTTAATGTTGATGATGACCGGGCTGAAGCGAATGTCCGAGTGGAGATCGAAGTAGTAAAGAACTAGCCTTTTATCTGTATAACCGGGTGTCAGAACCTGACAATGCTTCGATAACTTTCCCATAGGTTAGTGCCTCCAAGGGCAAATCCCCTTGCATTACACGAGTTAACCTGCGATTTACCAGTACTTTGGCAATGAAAAGTGCCATATTTTCGATTATTTCTTACCTTCGAGAAATTGAAACATGAGTGCTATGAAGGTAATAACCGGTTCAGTGTGTTTGATCTTGCTGCTCTGCCTTGGTTCCAAGGTGATGGGTCAAACCGCATCGCAGGATTATTTTGTGACCATTGGTGTTTTTGCCAAGCAGGATAACGCCGTACGCTATACAGCCAAGGCCAGCAAAGCGGGCTTCCATGCGCAATATGCCATAAACCCTGAAAAGAAGTTATACTATGTCTACCTTCTTCAGACTAATGAAAAAAGGAAAGCGTTTGCGTTTCTGATCAAGTTAAGAGCGGAATCAGATTATAAAGATGCCTGGGTATTCAATGGACGCCTGGGAGAGCAACCCGTAGTGGAGATAAAACAAGAACCTGTTATTGAAACGGTCATTGTGAAGGAGGAACCAGTCGTGGTAGTTGAAACACCTCCTGTGGTGAAAATTGACTCTTCCACCATCGTGAAGCCACCGCCCGCTAAAAAAGTAGCGAAAGGAAAATTCTTTGAGTTCCAGTTCTTGAACGAGGAGACTGGAAATGAAGTAAGGGGAGAAGTACATTTGTCCGAATCAAACAAAGCAGCCCAGTACCAGGCTTTCAAAGCAAATGAATTGATAGATCTGGTTGCGCCACGTAATGCGGGAGGAACTTATTTCCTGACCACCATTGCGCCGGGATACAAGGCTCTGGAGACGCAAATTAATTTTAAGGATCCATTAACGTCCTCGTCGGGTACTGGCCCTGACGGAGAATTGATCATACCACTTACACTGAAAAGGGCCAAGAGAGGTGATTATATAGAGTTCAACAACGTGAGCTTTTACCGCAATTCAGTAATCATGCAACCTCAGTTTCAGGTGGAGATGGATGGCTTGGCCGACTTGATGAAAGAAAATCAAAACTATAAGGTGAAAATCCACGGACACTGCAATGGCAATGAACCTCGCGACATGATCTTATTGGGTACCAGCACAAAGTTCTTTGAGACAGATCCTGGCAATGAGAAGAAAACCGGTTCTGCAAAAGATCTCACAGAATATAGGGCAGAGGCTGCAAGAAGATACCTGGTGTCTCAGGGTATTACAGTAGACCGGATCCTTACGAAGGGAGAAGGTGGAAAAATGATGATCTACCCTCAAACGAGTGTGTATGCCAACTACAACGACCGCATAGAAGTGGAGATCGTACGCCACTAAGCCCGGCGGATATTAAACATTAACTCAAGGCTGTCTCATCACGAGGCAGCCTTCATTGTTTTACGAAGTCATGGCCTTGAGAATATCGTGATGAGTGATGATGTGGACTTTCTCACCCTCATCACGCACCAGGAGAGCTTTACTATTCTTGTTCAGCATGGATGACAGCACATCAAGTGTCGTGTCAAGTGCAACGAACTGCATGGGTTTGTCCATGAGATCACCCACAGACTTGTCTTTGGCTTTCGGGTCTTCGATGATCTTCTCGAGTAAATTCCCTGAAGCGATGCTCCCTACAAACTCCTGACCGTCAACAACCGGTACCTGGTCAATGCCTTGTTGATTCATAATCTTGATGGCTTCACCTATGTTTGCATTCTTCTTTACAGTAAACAGGTTGTCTTTGTTATTCCGGTAAGTGATGATATCCCTGGCTGAACTGAAACTCCTCTCTTCCAGAAACCCATGATCCTTCATCCAGTTGTCATTGTAGACTTTGTTGAGGTAGCGTGTCCCATGATCGGGCAGCAGCACCACCATCAGGTCGTCCTTCTTCAAGTGCTCACGGGCATACTCCAATGCGCCGTGCAGTGCGGAGCCGCTGCTCCATCCTACAAATAATCCTTCTTCCTTTGACAACCGACGTGCCATAATGGCTCCATCCTTGTCCGTTACTTTGATGAAGTGATCGATGACATCAAAGTTTACATTCTTGGGGAGAATGTCTTCGCCGAATCCTTCCGTGAGGTAGGGATATATTTCATTTCTGTCGAAAATTCCGGTCTCCTTGTATTTCTTAAACACGGAACCATAGGTATCAATGCCCACCGTGATAAGACCTTGCTTTTGCTCTTTGAGGAATTTGGCCGTACCGCACATTGAACCGCCCGTACCGACTGTTGCTGCGTAGTGGGTTATTTTTCCTGCGCTCTGCTTCCAGATTTCCGGACCGGTTGTTTCATAGTGGGCAGCCGTATTGGACAAATTATCGTATTGGTTGGGATAGTAAGAATTTGGTATATCCTTGTTGAGTTTGCGGGCCACAGAATAGTAGGATCGTGGATCGTCTGGTTCCACATTAGTAGGACATACAAATACTTCAGCGCCAACAGCTTTCAGGATGTTGATTTTTTCCTGTGACTGCTTATCGGCCATGGTAAAAATGCACTTGTAGCCTTTGGCAATAGCCGTTAGGGCTAGCCCCATCCCTGTATTGCCTGACGTTCCTTCGATGATGGTTCCCCCCGGTTTGAGTATCCCCGATTTTTCAGCGTCCTCAATCATCTTGAGTGCCATTCGGTCTTTGGTAGAGTTACCCGGATTAAAATATTCAACCTTCACCAGGATTGTTCCGGAAATTCCCGTATTGAGTTTATTGAGCCTTACCATGGGTGTATTCCCTATGGTGTCGATGATGGAGTTATAAATCATGTGATCGTTTGCTTGGGCGCAAGTTACAAAAAAGCCATGGAGGGTGAACAGCTGTTAGCCGAAGATTTCAGTTCGCCGCACTGGCGAGAAGATACATCACAGCCATACGCACAGCAACACCATTTTCAACCTGATCGAGGATGATGGAGTGGTGTGAATCCGCCGCATCGCTGCTCAACTCCACTCCTCGATTGATCGGGCCAGGATGCATGAGAATAATTTCCTTGTCGAGCTGATCAAGGATTTTCTTCGTGATGCCATAATAGATGGAGTATTCCCTCAGGGACGGAAAGTATTTTATTTGCTGGCGTTCCAGCTGAATCCGCAACACATTGGCCACATCACACCAGGCGAGTGCCTTGTGAAGATCCCACTCGACCTTCACGCCCAATTGAGCTATATACTTGGGCAGAAGGGTGGGTGGTCCGCACACCAGCACTTCGGCACCTAACTTCTTCAGCGCGAATATATTTGAAAGGGCCACGCGCGAATGCAGGATATCACCAATGATTGCGACTTTTTTTCCCTTTACCGTTTTTAGTTTCTCGCGGATTGAATAGGTATCCAGCAATGCTTGTGTGGGATGTTCATGCGTACCGTCTCCAGCATTGATAATGTTTGCGCGGATATTCTTGGCCAGGAAATGAGGCGCCCCAACACTGGAATGCCGCATCACAATCATGTCCACTTTCATTGCAAGGATATTATTGACTGTATCCAGAAGCGTCTCACCTTTTTTTACGGAACTCGTAGAGGCGGAGAAATTGATCACATCAGCCGAAAGGCGCTTTTGGGCCAATTCAAACGATAGTCGCGTCCGTGTCGAGTTCTCAAAAAAAACATTGGCAATTGTAACATCCCGAAGAGAAGGCACCTTCTTAATCGGTCTGTTGATTACTTCCTTAAAATTATCAGCTGTTTCAAAAATGAGTTCTATGTCCTCGCCAGTGATGTTCTTGATGCCCAACAAGTGTGGCTGACTAAGCTTTGACATATTTCAATCTTTGTTGATTAACCAAATCTTGTTGTGTTTCCTGTTCCCATCTACCTCCACCAAAACCCTCTGTGTATCGAGGGTATTGACATATTTTCCCACGTAATCGGCGGATATGGGCAATTCCCTGGTATGCTTGCGGTCAATGAGAACCAGTAGCTCTACTTTTTCCGGGCGGCCAAATGCAATCATGGCGTCCATGGCGGCACGCACAGTCCTGCCGGTATACAGCACATCGTCAATCAGTACTACTTTTTTTTCTTCGATCAGGAATGGCACCTTTGTCTCGCTGGCTTTGGCAGGTATTTCCCTTCTGCGAAAATCATCTCTGTGGAAGGTGGCATCCAGATACCCAAGCAGAATTTCTTTGTGGGTAATTGCCTTCAGTTTTTCCTGGATCCATTCAGCCAGAAAAATGCCGCGCGGTTGCAGCCCAAGGAGGACTGTTTGGGCGAAATCTCCGTGATTTTCAATTAATTCCTGGCAAAGGCGGTCGAGCGTAATGGTGAGGAGATCAGAATCAAGAATGAGCTTTTTCTGCATGCCGGTTGCGCAAATATAGGGTATTTTGCGATCGATTTACGTGAACTATTTGTAGGCGATTTTGCTGATAAAGAATACTTTCTGCCATGGGCCTGCCTTGTGACATACCCTCCGTACCCCACTCGCGTAAAAATTGTCGCCATACCAATGATCCAGGCTTTCATTTTCGGAGGAACGTGAATCAACCGCGTCTCCGTCCGAACTTGCCTTCAGGGCGACGAGTGTTTTCCCTGCGAGGACTTCAGAGCCCTTGATAACTTTGGAACGCAAAGTGTTTTCAAAGAGATACAGCATCACAATTCTGTCTTTTTCTGCTTTCACTTTAACAAACTGTCCCAGTTGCTTTGATCTTGCATCATTGATCTCGAAACTGTTGTCCCAGAGTATGTTCCCATTTTTGTCGATGCCTATGACCACGGCATGGGTATATTGGTAAAAATCAAAAATTAAATTGCTTCGGCCGGGGACGCTGGAAAACGAATTTGCTTGTCCAGTGCTGGTGAAAGCGTTTTGAAAACCTGAAGAATACGTCATACTCGAATAGTGAAAATGAGGATAGAATGCCTCCCCGGTCATAATGAACTGTCCCTGGTAAGGGATGATGTCATGAATGAGAAACCTGTAATTGAATTTTATTTTCTTACCCTCTGTGTTCTTCCTTTCTATTCGTTCCTTTATTCTCTTTTGCCTACCCGATTTCATATATGTGAAAAAATTGTGGAGCTCTGAAAAATTATGATAACCTATGGAATATTCTCCGATGGGGTTGATGTTGGCGATAAAAATTCCCCTGGAGTAGTCCGTGAATCGGCCATACACACCGGCAACAATTTGATCTCCATCTTCTAAATGAGTAGAGCGGCCAAAAAGCAGATTTTTGTTTTCCTCTGGACGGACAATTGTCGTCTTGATCAACTCACCTTCTGAATCATAATTTCGGATCCAAAGCGATTTTCTTTTTTCAAGATTTCGGGCACTTACAATGACTTCTATGTTTCCTGATGCGTCTGAAGTCAATTGGTCAAGTTCCCCGGGGGAATTGAAAAATCCGGCAAGAACTCTGGAACGGGCCTTCGAGAAACTAAAATGGAGTACGATCGGCCGGTAGTTATAGTACCCGCCAATCCAGGCCGCCTTTTGTGTCACAATAAATTCCGAGGGATTGAAAGGAATAAGGTTCTTTATGTTGTGAATCACGTAGTCACCATTGCCGAGACGCATGCTGGCCAGCTGAAAGTCACCCCCCAGGTAAATCCTGTCTTTGAACAACAAAAAAAGCGAATCTGCATGCTGATCAACGTGGAGGAGACTTTGACTTTTGTTGACATCGATATATACTTTCCAGATTTCCTGAAATGCCGTGTCCAACCTGATCACTTCAAGTTGATCATTCTCCCGTCCTGAAATCTGTCGGTAGAAAACGAGTCCGCTTTCGCGAAGCCCGGTGATATTGAACTTGCTGGCCTCCTGATCGATGAGCGGCAGCTCGTATTGACCACGTTGAACAATTTGTGCTGAGAGTCCAAGGGAAATGAACCAGCAACATAATGTCAGCCCGATCTTCTTATTCCACCGAGAGCCGGTTGACATAAAAAACATGTCGCGTTTGATTTTCCGTGCGCGTCGCATCTTTGATCGATTGATAGCCCCAAACGTAGAAATGATGACCGAACCAAAATCGAACCCCTCCTTCATTATCGCTTTCATTCCTCAAGGCATCGTTTTCACTAAGCAACTTCACCTTTGTCTGTCTGATAATGGGCTTCTCATCAAGGTCGCCTGCTTCTTCCTGAAAGATAATATCGGATTCCTTTTTGTACACAAGAAACACACTGTCATGGGCAACCATAAAGTCTCCCACCTGCTCCAGTCCGGATTGTTTGATGTCGTCCAATTTCATGCTCGCATCCTTGGTCACCTTGCCTTGTGGACCTAAGGCGACTACCATCGTCTGAACCATCCGGACGTCTGAGTTCCTGGCAGGTGTGTTGTACATATAGGGTGAATTGTAATACCGGTTTGAATAAGGGGTCATTCCATAAGGGTAATACCCATATGTATAGGGATTGTAAGAGCCGTACGGGTATGATGTTGGATAGACGCTGTTAGAGGGATAGTACTGCTCCGCCAGCAAGTAGAACCCATTGCCCCTTTCTTCCATTCTAAAAGGAACGATATATGTCTTATAGTCCGGCAATCGTCCAAGTGCACGCTGTTGTTGGGCTTTGGTTTTTATTTTTTCTGCCTTGCGGGGATTGAGGTAATCGAGAAAATGGGGAAGCAAGGTGAAATCCGTGTACGTGACTTCCTGATCATTGAATGGATCTACGACCACCGAAAAGAATCCACTTGCCTGTTTTCCTGTACCCTCTGTGAAGGTGCCTACGACAATCATTTCATCCCGCTCCAGACTGTTGGTAAGTCCGGCAAGGACTGTGAACCGGGAATCGATGTTGATGGCATCTTCCATCAGGGGATTCCCTTCCTGATCGAATGTTCTAACAATCAATTGCCTCTTGCCTGTCCCTTTGTCTTTCCTCTCCACCAACAATACATTAAAGCTCTGATTTTGATTGGCGCGGACATCTAGCAAAGTGATATCACTGATGAAAAGTCCAGGGATAACTTTTGGATGTTCACTGGACTGATTGTATAGCAATACTGCAGGTTCATTGTTGATGTATCCACCAAATACCGCGCTGGTCCCCGCCACAGTAAAATGCGTCATCTTGAAATTCAATTCGAATTTTATTTTATCGATTTGAAAAGACTTGTCCTGAAACAAAATGCTCAGCAGTTGGAAATTATGAGTATCGGTTTCGCCTTCACGGAAGAGAAGGTAGAGATGTTGGGGGGCATACTCATACCCAACCAGAACCAGGCGATTCTCCAGCTCAAAAATTTGTGACCATGTTTGGGTAAGCGTAGTGTCCAGGATTTCGAGCTGCCACTTTTTCTTTCCATGGGCGTATTGATTCATTTCGCGGAAGAGTGCCAATCCTTCGCTCTTGAGTGAGACAATGTTAAATCCCTCTTCAGCATGTTTGATTTCATGCTCGAACCTGAATGGCTGATAAAGCTGAGACCAGGCAGGGTCAGCCGCCAGCAGGGTTAATGCAACTAACCAGATGAGAATAGTTCCTTTCGGATTCAAGGTTTGTTACTTAGCTCAAGTACCCGTTGATATTCTGTTGCGGAAACGGGCTGCACGGATAAACGGGCCGCCCTGACCAGTACCATTTGCTGCAGTGACTTATCCTGCTTGACTTTGGAAAGGGTTACTGGATTTTTGAGGGCTTTCTCAGGGGCGAGGTTTACCGCCATCCATTCGGGATCTTTGGGCTCCGGGTAGGCCTCATGTGTAACGATGGAGGTTCCTATGATTGCTTTCTCATCGCCGGTGTGATAGATGAAAGCGAGATCTCCTTTCTTCATCTCTTTGAGATTCTTGCGTGCCTGGAAATTGCGCACTCCGTCCCATACCGCCTTTTTGTCTCGCAGGAGGTCGTTCCAGGAAAAGGTTCCTGGTTCAGTTTTCAACAGCCAATAGTTCATGGTGGAAGAATTTAGCATCTAAATTAGTAAATAGATCACTGATCTGGTAGGTCGAATGACTACCGCGATTAAAGGTATTCTTTGTCAATTTGATAACTTTGAATTTACATTCTTCATGATGAAAGTACTCATCCTCCGATTTTCTTCTATTGGTGATATTGTGTTGACCTCTCCCGTGGTGCGCAACCTGAAGACCCAACTTGACGAAGCCCAGATCCATTACGCCACCAAACATGAGTACCGCGAATTGTTTTCGGCAAACCCATACATCGACAAGATGCATTACCTGGGAGAAAACCTTGGCGTGCTGATCCGGGAACTGAGGCAAGAAAAATTTGATTGTGTTATCGACCTTCATCATAATTTTCGCACCTGGCGCATCAAGAACGCGTTGGCGGTGAAATCATATAGTTTCAACAAACTTAATATTGAAAAATGGCTCATTGTTAACCTGAAGATCAATCATTTGCCTCCTCTGCATATCGTAGACCGTTATATGGAAACCGTACGACCGCTTGGCGTAAAGATGGATGCACTTGGCCTCGACTATTTTATTCCGGAAGCCGACGAAGTGCCCCTCGATTGGCTGCCAGAGAATTTCAGATCTGGATACGTAGTATACGCCTTGGGGGCACAGCACGCGACGAAAAAACTGCCGGTCAATCGCATAATAGAATTGTGTGACAAGATCAACAAGCCTGTTTTGTTGCTGGGTGGAAAAGAGGATATCGCCGTAGGGGAAGCAGTCGCAAATTTTTTTAGCCGGATAGGGGAAGACCCGGCAACCAGAGGCGTGCTGGCAGAGTTGAGCAAGCACACCATTGTGTACAATGGCTGTGGAAAATTCAGCATCAATCAATCGGCAAGTCTGGTGAAGAAGTCGTGGTATGTTTTCGCCCACGATACAGGCCTGATGCACATTGCGGCGGCGTTCAAGAAAGAAGTGTTTAGTCTATGGGGCAACACCATACCTGCCTTTGGGATGTACCCATTCCGGACAAAGTTCACAGTCCTGGAAAATAACAGATTGGGTTGCCGACCGTGTTCCAAAATAGGCTTTGAAAAGTGCCCCAAGGGCCATTTTAGGTGCATGAACGAGTTAACTTTTGATTTTTACTTGCCATAATAAGGGACCGGAGGTTTCTATTTGCCTCCCCCCTGGATCAATGCCTTTACCGGGAGTCCTCCATCAACAAGATTTGACTTTAGCGTCCGATTTTTATAAGAAAACTATATAGGAATTGCATAACTTTCCACTTATTATAAGGCTAGAACCATTGTTATTTATATGTTTATTGTGACTTGGGACCATTTTAGTTTATTGCTCCAGAGGAAGACAATTGTATTGGCTTCAATTTTGATTGCCTGTGCGACAAGTGATGTACTTGCTACAGTTTATTATAGCAGGCAAACTGGCAACTGGAATGCCAATGCGACATGGTCTACGGTTGGATTTGGTGGGGCGGCCGCTGGCTCCTTCCCGGTGGCAGGTGATGATGTAAACATAGGAGGCGGCCTGACCATTACGGTGAATGTGAACTCAGCTTGTGCTACCCTGACTTATGAGTCTGGGGCGGGCAATACCAATCTTGTAACTATCAACTCAGGATTTACCCTTACTATTTCCGGTGCGGTAACGATCCCCCGCACAGGCGGTGGAAATAATAATACCCTTGATGTTGGGGCTGGCACATTGAGTGCCGGGAGTATGGCCTTTACGAATGGTGGGAGTGGCGCCGGGGGAAACAAGAGGCACTTCTTGACCATCTCTACGGGTACCGCCACAATTACTGGCAATGTCACCCAATCAGGGAGCACTGGGAGTGCGACAATTACTTTCAGCGGTTCGGGGTTGTTGCAATTGGGAGGTACCTTTTTGGATGCCAGTACTTGCACCTTTACTGCTAGCACCGGAACAGTTACATACAATGGTGCTGCCCAGACCCTTGGCAACTTCACTTATTACAATCTTACGCTTGCAGGGAGTGGTGCCAAAGATATGTCAACAGGGGGTGGAGTTACGACAATCAATAATAATTTCGTGATGAGTGGCACGGCTACTGCCGCGCCACCTGTAACCCTTACGATAACCGGGAATGTTACAATTGGTGCCGGTACCACTTTGGCACCAGCTGCAGGCCTTGCTGTTGGGGGGAATTTTACCCTTAGCGCTGGATCAACCTTTACCGGAGGAACTTTAACCCATACAATTGCGGGCAATTGGACCAACAACGGAGGTACTTTTAATAATGCAAATAGCATCATCAATCTCAATGGCGCAGCGCAGACCGTTGGAGGCTCCAGCTCAACTTCTTTCAATAGCCTTTTCCTGTCTGGATCTGTCACGAAGACATTTGGTATTTCAACAATTTGCGGCGACGAGCTTTCAATCAGTACCGGGGTAGTGGCCAATTTGGGTTCGATCACAACACACAGTGCCCGGATATTAACGATGGGTGGCAGCGGGCAAGTTCCTGGCAGTTGGGGTAGCACCGCTTCTGCTGCGACGAATAAGAATAATACATTCTTCACCGCTGGGACTACAGGGATTTTGAATGTAACCAATGCAGGTTTCTACAGTAGATTGACTGGGAATTGGAATTCCAATACTTCATGGTCTAATGTTGGATTTGGAGGAGTTGTTGCCAGTTCTTTTCCTGCTGCCGGGGATGATGTACACATAGGAGGCGGATTTACCATTACGGTTAACGTAAATTCAGCCTCCTCTACCTTGACTTACGAGTCAGGCGCCGCCAATACAAATTTGGTTACAATCAATTCAGGCACTACACTGAATGTTTCAGGTTTGGTTACGATTGCTCGATCGACCAATCCAAATACAAACACACTTGATGTCGGGGCAGGGATTCTGAATGCCGGCGGCATGGTGTTCAGCAATGGCGGTGGTGGTCAAAGGCACATATTGACAATT
>JANYHW010000245.1 GCA_025358885.1 Cytophagales bacterium
CTACTAACTACTTCGGTTTGCTCTTCGTTGATAGCCAACCTCCCCGTAAGCACAGTACTTTCACCGATGTTCTCAAGCCTTGATAAAGTAGTTGTGATGTTTGCCAACCGGATCTGATTTTCGGTAAGCATTATTGATCCATCAGGAGAGGCAGCGCCCATTTTAACCAGGTCCATTCCACAAATTGGACATGCGCCAGGCTTATCCTGAACGATTTGCGGATGCATTGGGCATGTATATTTTTCTCCACCCGTGTGCTGGGCATGATCATTCTTGTTGCAACTAACTGCTGCAAGCATTAACAGAATGACGCCACAAAATTTCATAAGTGATTTCATAACTAGTTCCTGACTTTAATAAAACCTTCGCTGTCTATCATAAACTGTGCATTGTATGCAACACTGTCACCTGCCTCCAGCCCTCGTGCGACTTCAATCCATTCACCAGATTGACGGCCGGCTTCAATTTCTTTCGGCCTGAAAACGCCACGCCTTTTTATAAACACAATGTCTTTTGTACCGAGATCAAGTTTTGCTGTTACCGGTATCCACATGGTGGAGGGAGAGAACTTTCCAAACGAGGCCTTTACCAACTGCCCAGCGCGGTATCTATTTCCGGTATTGGCCAAATAGACCCTGACCGTGATGAAGCTTTCCCCATTTTTAAAGAAGGGCTGTATGAAATTGACTTTCGTCTCAATGCTTGCAGACCCGTCATCCAGGGTTAGTCTTATCGAGTCATTTACCTTTAGGTAAGCCGCGTCGCGCTGATAAGTATTTATATCCGCCCACATGTAGTCGATATTGATGACTTTGAATAGGGTTTGCCCCGAGCTTACGTACATTCCTTCACGGGCAAGTAATTCCGTTCTTAACGGTTCAATTGAATTTTTACCTGGACTGGGAGAAACCGTGCTCATTCCTCCATCCATTGAAACTGCCGTTTCACTTTTGGAAGTTGGCTTGCTAGAGGCTGGGTCCTCTATTATGTATCCATCCGCCGGACTGAAGACGCTGAATGAATACGATTCCTGTCTCGTGGAGATGAGTTGTTCTATTTGGGTTTCACGCACACCCAGCAATCGTAATTTTTCTTTGGCACCATCAATAAGTTGTACATTTTCTTTATCCGAATTCATGAGATATAGCAAGTCTCGCTGTGCATTCAATAATTCCGGACTGTAGACCTCAAGAATTTTTTGCCCATTTCTTATGGGCTGGAAATTGTACTTGACAAGAAGTTTCTCGATCCGCCCACCGAACCGGATAGGAATGGAAGTGATCCGGCGGGTGTCGTAAGTGATGATACCGTTTGCAACAGAAGAAAATTCCATAGCTTTTTGAGTCGGCAATATTGTCTTGATCGAAGAAACAACTATTGCATTAGCAGGCTTAAGCAAATAGTTAAGTTCCGAGGTGATCTTAACTTCTTCTCCAGGTTTGCCTTTGCGGACAAGATCCATTCCACAGATAGGGCAAGTACCTGGCAAATCCTGAATAACCGTTGGATGCATCGGGCAGGTGTACTGGTTGTGCATAGCATGTTCATCTTTCTTACCGCAGGCGAGCACCAGCAGCAGAAAAAAGATATTGCATACGTTCATGCGCATATTATTTCTCAAGTTGTTTTTCATAGCTGACGATCATTTCATAATACTTCTGCACAGTTTCCAGATATTGCATCTGCGTCATGTTCAAAGTTTCCCAAGCGTCGATCACAATGGGCAATTCTTCTTTATTTTCCTCGTAGGCGAGCATGACCGTTTCGTAGTTTTTGCGAAGGGCCGGGACAATTCTTTTCTCATAGTTGTCGATCTGCCTGCTGAGGGTGTTGATTTCCGTTACCATGCCCGCTGTCATCCCCTGAAGCTCGTTGAGGATCGCTGAGCGTTCACTCTTCATCGCTTCGATCTCCGAACCCATGCCCTGAATATTGGCCTTGTACATTTTGGAAGACCAAGGTGCAATCGGTATCGAGATCATTCCCAGCAGCATGAACTGGCTTGGCATTCCTTCTCCCCGAGCAATCATGTGATTAAAGCTGAGGTTGAAATCCGGCTTTGATTGATATTGCTCCAACTGCTGGTTAAGCCTCATAGACTGAATGCTCTTGTCAATCCGCCGGATATCGCTCCGGTTTTGTGCAAAGGTTGAACTGTCTATAGACTCCGTTATGAATTGCGAAATACTACTTGTTGTATCAATTGAAAACCGCTGGTCAATGGGTATATTCATCAACTGATTGATGACAATGTTCTTCTGAATGATCTGATTGTCATTCATCAGTATCATATTGCGTACCTCTTGCAATCTTCCTTCAGCTTTGTAAATATTCCCCAGTTTGCTCTGGTTATAGGGATATCGCAATTGAGAGACTTTTAGTACAAGGCTGATGATCTCTTCATTGTCTTTAAGGATTTCCTTCTTTTTCTCCAGAACGATCCATTGATAGTACGCCGACTTCACCTGTGCCCTTAGTTCATTGAAGACATAAGATTCACTGGCTTGTTCGATGGCGGCCTTTGATTCAAGATACCCCTGGTTAGCCCGGAGCTTGGCAGGATTGGTAAACTTCTGCTGAACCGAAAGCATGATTTGGCCTTTGTCGCGAGGATCGTCCACTTTCTTATAGGGCAGCATCCATAACCCGCCGCCCACTTCTGGCGCCATCCAGCTTTTTGCGCCCTTGGCGTACGCGTTCATAGCATCTGCCCTCAGGCGATAGCTTTTCAACATCGGGTTTCGTTCTTTAACAGCACTGAGAATGCTGTCAAGAGAGACCCGTTGCTGGGCCCTAATTGCTCCGCTCGCAAGGAGAATGAAAGCGAGGAGAAATACTTTAGTGTTTGACATCATGGATTTCAAGTTTTCCGAATTTTCTCAGTTCATATTCTTTTGTCATAAGGAAAATCAAAGGAGTTACAAGAAGAATGTGCGTTGAAGACGTTAGCACTCCGCCAATCATAGGAAGAACAATTGGCTGCATAACGTCGCTGCCCACGCCGGTGGACCACAGCACAGGGACCAAACCAAACAGCGCAACGCAAACGGTCATGAGTTTGGGGCGTAAACGCCTGGCGGCACCTTCGATCACGTATTCCCTCAAGTCATCTCCGGTAATTGTATTACTTGAATTTCCCTTTAATGCAACTAGCTGTTGCATAGCGTCGTTTAAATAAATAACCATCACCACGCCCGTCTCCACGGCAATACCGAACAGCGCAATGAAACCAACCGCCACCGCTACGGAAAGGTGAACGCCATAGAAGTAAATAATATAGGCGCCACCAATCAGCGCGAACGGCACCGTGATCAGGCTAAGAAAGGCCTCGCGCATGGATTTAAAAGCCAGGTACAATGAAAGGAAAATTATCAGCAGGACGACCGGAGCAATGATGGCAAGAGTCCGCTTTCCACGAATAAGATTCTCATATTGACCGCTCCATTCGATATAATATCCATTTGGCAACCCGGTTAAATCAGTATTCACTTTCTCGATGGCCTCTGCGACGGTACTTCCTAAATCCCGGTCCCGAACGTTGAACAGCACTGCCCCGCGAAGCATGGCATTGTCTGAGGAGATCATCGGTGGGCCATTTTCGAATTTTACCTCAGCAACAGCTGAGAGTGGAATTATTCCTAATGATGGCGTTGTGATCGGTATTCGTTTGATCCGATCAATGCTGTTTCTGTAGTCTTGCGGCAATCGAACGTTGATTGAAAACCGCTGACGACCTTCAATTGTATTGGCCAATGGCGTTCCTCCAATGGACGTCTCTACAACCATATTGACATCCTGAATACTTAGTCCATAGCGACCAATCTTTTCCCGGTCTATATCAATCAATAAATATTTGCCACCCGTAATGGGTTCTACATAGAGATCTTTAACTCCCGGAATGCCTTCCATCAGTTTCTTTACTCTTTCGGAAACGGCATAGATGGTATCAAGATTTTGACCATGAACTTTAATACCGACGTCGGTCCGAATGCCGGTAGAGAGCATGTTGATCCGATTGATGATCGGCTGCGTCCACCCGTTGACAACTCCAGGAATTTGAAGTTTTGAGTCCAGTTCGTTGACAATGTCCTTCTTGGTAATTCCTTCACGCCAAAGTGATTTTGGTTTGAGCATGATAATAGTCTCGATCATACTGAGGGGTGAATTGTCCGTAGCTGTACTGGCCCGCCCCGCCTTACCCAATACTTTATCGACTTCCGGAACCGATTTTATGATTTTGTCCTGTACCTGAAGAATGCGCTTAATCTCGGTGTTGGCGACGTCGGGCAACGTAACTGGCATGAACAAGATAGACTGTTCATCAAGGGGCGGCATGAATTCACTTCCAAGACTAATCATCAATGGTATACTAAAAGCCAGTGCGATGAGGTTGACCGCGATCGTCGTCTTCCTCCATTTCAGGCATGCCCGGATAATGGGCTCATAAATGTTTTCAAGCCCCCTGGTCAATGGGTTTGCTTTCTCGTTTTTGAACTTGCCTCTCATGAAAAGCGAGATCATTACCGGCGCCAGGGTGATCACGAGAAACGCGTCGACGATCAGAATGAAAGTCTTGGTGTAGGCTAAAGGATGGAACAATTTTCCTTCCTGTCCTGTAAGCATAAAGACGGGAAGGAATGAAGTAATTATAATAACTGTCGAATAGAACACACCACGTGAGACTTGCTTGCTCGACTTTTCAATAATAGCCTCCCGTTCTTCAGCTGGAACTTCAACGTAGTCTTTCTTCCTCTTTAGAATCTTATTGAGCATAGTCTTACGGGTTCAATTGTTTATTCAACTCTTCTTGCCGGATGGCCAGGTTCCTGTATGAGTTTTCTGCCATGATAATACCATTGTCAACGATCACACCGATGGCCAGGGCAATACCGGTTAGCGACATGATGTTGGACGAAATTCCAAAGGCGTTCAGCAAGATGAAGCTGGTCGCTATGGTGATAGGAATCTGAATAATAATGCTGATTGCACTGCGCCAATGGAATAAGAATAAGATAACAACCAGTGAAACAACAATCATTTCTTCAATCAGCGTTCTTTTAATAGATGAAATTGACTCTTCGATCAGGCCACTCCGGTCGTACACAATATTGAATTTCATTCCCTCAGGAAGACCTTTGGTCACTTCCTCCATTTTGGCCTTCACTTTATTGATTACCTCATCAGCGTTTTCCCCGTAGCGCATGACTATGATCCCTCCGACAGCCTCGCCCTCTCCGTTGTAATCAAAGATTCCAAGACGTGTCTCGCCCGTCATTTGCACCGTGGCAACATCTTTTATTCTGACTGGTGTTGTGTTTTCTGTTTTGAGAGAAATCTCTTCGATGTCATGAATGGATTTCAGGTAGCCTGTTGTCTTGATGATATATCCTATGTCGCTGAGCTCGAACTTCCGGCCTCCGGCCTCATTGTTATTATTTCGGATAGATTGAATGACTTCGGGGACGGACAACCCGAAGTAAGTAAGTTTGTTTGGATCAACGGTAACCTGGTACTGTTTTTCAAAACCTCCGAACGAAGCAACCTCACTTACACCTGGCACATTTTGCAGTGCGAACTTGATATACCAGTCCTGGACAGCACGTTGTTCTCCAAGATCCATTTCCGGTGCATCGAGCGCATACCAAAGGATGTGCCCGACACCTGTTCCGTCAGGACCCAGCGTCGCGGTGACGCCGGATGGGAGGATGCTCGTTGCAGAACTTAATCTCTCCAGTACACGCTGACGCGCCCAATAAATATCCACATCATCGTTGAAGATGACATAGATAAAGCTCATTCCAAACATGGAAGCGCCACGGACATATTTGACTTTGGGCAGGCCTTGCAGGTTGGTGACCAACGGGTAGGTGATTTGGTCCTCAATGATCTGGGGACTGCGACCCATCCATTCAGTGAATACGATCACCTGGTTTTCTGACAAATCCGGTATGGCGTCAACCTTGTTTGATTGAACCGAGTAAACACCCCATCCGAACAGCGCAGCTGCTATTAGGAGTACAAAGAATTTATTCCGGAGGGAAAGTGAAATTAAGTTTTGAATCATAGCAGTGAGTTAAGAGAAATTGACGCATCAGGAATTTTAAATACCCGCGAACAATTGTAACGTCTCTGGCGATCATTGATAAATGATTGCCAGGGACTTCTCAGCTATGAAATCAAATGAGGAAAGTCTGGACGAGAACGGTGATGTCCTTTTCTATTAACGGTGGCTTGTAGTGCGCATACCGGGGTGTTGAGACAGA
>JANYHW010000023.1 GCA_025358885.1 Cytophagales bacterium
CCGTCATGGCTTGGTGCTCAGACCAACTACCCGATTTTCAAACTGGCCTTGCGTTACATAATCAGTGAAAGGAGTCATGTGCAGGGGGTTTGGGGATCTTACGATGTCTTCAATCCTTATTTATTGCAGAGCCCCTTCCTGCAGGTTGACTTCGAGCATGAATTCTCCGGGTTCGTTGGTCTATACAGCTACTACCGTTATCAATATGATCACAGCCTGGGTACTCCGTTCAATAGTTTTTTAGGATTGGGTGTGCGCCTTCATTTGGTAAAGGGATAGCAGATCATCAAAAAAGGCGGACGTTGATTTGTGCACCCGGAAGGGAGAAAGCCATTGGATTGCCCCAGTTTCAGAATTGGTTTACGCCAGATACAGACCACCTATATACCCTTGCATTCAGGAACAAAATGATGAAAGTAACCGACAGATCGCTGATCGACGGGGTTCCTATGAGGTGATGTCCGGCGAAAATATTTCTGTGATGGTGAAGTAAATGATGAGTGGGTAATTCAGGATGCTGGAATCTTTGAATCCGTGAAAAATCAATTTAGATTGATCTGTCAAATTCAGACTATGAAAAAAATAATATTCCTGGTCAGTTTCTCAGCAGCTGTAGGAACGGCCATTGCACAACCCGGCAAGGCATTAACAAAAGAAGATTACAGGCAGGCTGAAAGCCAGATGGGATATAACACGCAAAAATATGTGGACCGAATGGGTGTAACTCCCAATTGGTCTGGCGACCGGTTTTGGTACCGCATCCTGACACCCCAGGGCAGTGAGTTTATTACCGTAGACCCATTGAAGGCGACACGTACTCCGGCTTTTGATCATCAGAAGCTTGCAGCATCACTTTCATCAGCTGCCGGACAAAGTTATACTTCGTCCATGTTGCCGTTCCAATCTATAGGTTATACTTCCGACAATAAGGCCATAATTTTCCGGGCAGCCGGTAAACAATGGAAATGCGATCTTCAGCAATATACATGCGTTCGTGATTCATCGGTGGTCGCCAACGCAGCACGACCGATGGGCCGGGGAGGACGGGGCAATGAAGTGGCAAGCCCGGACGGCAGCCGAACCGCATTCATTAAAGATTACAATCTATGGGTCCGCGATACAAAGACCAAAAAGGAAACACAGCTGACGACCGACGGTGTCAAGGATTTTGGCTATGCCACGGATAATGCCGGCTGGAGCAGCAGCGACCGCCCCGTGCTGCGCTGGTCACCTGACAGCAGGAAGGTTGCAACTTTCAAACAGGATCAGCGCAATGTAGGCGACATGTACCTGGTTACGACCAATGTGGGTCACCCCACGTTGCGGGCATGGAAATATCCGTTGCCTGGTGATAAGGATATTCCGACCATCCAACGGGTAGTCATTGAAGTGGATGTGCCCAAAGTTATTTTCTTCAATATTCCGCCCGATCCGCACAGGGCAACGCTGAGCGATGATATCTCCAGCAGCGGAACCTTTGACGATGTAGACTGGAGTCCGGATGGTTCAGCGCTTGCTTTTCTTTCTACCTCCAGGGATCATAAACAGGAAAAGTTCCGCATAGCCGATGCGGCTACGGGTAAAGTGCAGGAAGTATTTGAAGAAGTGGTGCGCACTCAATATGAATCCGGTCAGGGCAGCATCAACTGGCGGTATCTGCAAAAGTCAAATGAAATAATCTGGTATTCTGAACGCGACGACTGGGGTCATCTTTATTTGTATGATGCGCTGACGGGAAAAGTCAAGAATCAAATCACAAAAGGAAACTGGATAGTGGAGAATCTGCTGAAGGTGGATGAGAAGAACCGGGTGCTCTATTTTATGGCCGCCGGGATGGAACCCGAGAATCCGTACTTCAACCAGTTGTGCAAAATCGGGTTTGATGGGAAAAACCTCAAAGTACTCACACCTGAAAAAGGAAACCATCAGGCAAGTATGTCGAACGCTGAAAACTATTTTGTAGACAATTATTCACAACCCGATGTGCCGACTATTTCTGTTTTGCGCGACATGAATGGTAAGCTGATTCTCGACCTGGAAAAAGGAGATGTATCCCGATTGGCAGCCACTGGCTGGAAACCGCCCCAGCCCATTTCAGTTACTGCACAAGATAGTAAGACGATATTGTATGGTCTTATGTTTACACCTACCAAGCTGGACCCTACAAAGAAATATCCTGTCATTGATTACATCTATCCTGGTCCGCAGGGGGGCAGTGTGGGTAGCTGGAGTTTTAGCGCTTCACGGTCCGACCACCAGTCACTTGCTGAACTGGGATTTGTTGTTGTTCTGATTGAAGGCTCCAGCAATCCGGACCGATCCAAGAGCTATCATGATATGAACTACGGCAACATAGGTGAAAATACCTTGCCTGATCAGGTCACGGGGATCAAGCAGTTAGCGCAGAAGCATGCGTTCATGGACACGAGTCGCGTGGGCATCTGGGGGCATTCAGGAGGAGGATTTGCCACGGGAGCGGCGATGTTCAAGTATCCCAATTTTTTTAAGGTGGGTATTTCTGAATCCGGGAACCATGACAACCGGAATTATGAGGATGACTGGGGCGAGCGCTACATCGGGTTGCTTACCAAAAATGCAGACGGTACAGATAACTATACGCAGCAGGCGAACCAGGTACATGCGAAAAATCTGAAAGGCAAACTCATGCTCGCGCATGGAATGATGGACAATAATGTTCCGCCGTACAACACCATGCTGGTGATCGAGGCCCTGGAAAA
>JANYHW010000034.1 GCA_025358885.1 Cytophagales bacterium
AAGCGCTGTCCAGGCTGAGCGTCAATCTCTCA
Organism: Cytophagales bacterium; assembly: GCA_025358885.1. Lineage (GTDB taxonomy): Bacteria > Bacteroidota > Bacteroidia > Cytophagales > Cyclobacteriaceae > ELB16-189. The sequence goes on from JANYHW010000034.1 coordinate 33, forward strand.
ATCTCTCTTGCATAGCTACGACAATCCGCGCATTTTTCACATTGCCACTCATGGATTTTATGCAAAAACGGAGGGGGCCGATTCGCAAAAGGAACTCACAGAGAATGAAGCCATGATGGCCGAAAATCCACTCATGAAATCCGGGCTGTTGCTCCGGGGCGGCGGGGACATCCTGGCCAAGACAAAATACAATTATAATATCGACAACGGTGTACTCACAGCCTATGAGGCCATGAGCCTCAACCTGGACAAGACCGACCTTGTCGTGTTAAGTGCCTGCGAGACTGGGCTTGGCGAGATTGCCAATGGAGAAGGTGTCTACGGCCTCCAGCGCGCATTTTTCGTTGCCGGTGCAAAGGTCCTGATCATGAGTATGTTTAAAGTGGATGACGATGCCACGCAAAAGCTCATCCTCAACTTCTACAAAAAATGGCTTACTACCGACAACATGCGCCAAAGTTTTGTGGATGCCAAAAAGGAAATCAGGGTAGAGTATCCAGATCCAATCAACTGGGGAGCGTTTATGATGATTGGGCTGGATTAGGGATTGCGAATTACGCTCAACGGGAAACTACACCTTAAATGTGAGCGGAGAATTTCTTCCCTAAATTTCCGAAGTTGAAAACAAAAAATATTCCCTTCCAGACCGTATCCTGGGACAACATTCCCAGGGAAGAACACCCGGGTGAAACGGGGACGTCATGGTGGCAAACCCTCCAGCTAGGTGGACTGCGTGTGCGTCTTGTCGAATACAGCAAAGGATATAAAGCGGATCATTGGTGCCAGAAAGGTCACGTGGTGCATTGCCTCGATGGAGAGTTTGTCAGTGAAATGGAAGATGGGAATCAATTTATTCTCACGAAAGGCATGACGTATGTGGTTTCAGATGAACTAAGTTCCCATCGCTCAGTTTCCGCAAACGGTGTTAAGCTGCTGATCATCGATGGCAACTTCCTTAAATTACAATCCTAAAAAGCATTACTTTTGGGACAAAGGACTAGCCCTGCTAACTTCTGCAGGTGAGTGATTTGAGCGCATGGAGCTGTTGCCTGTAAAACAATTTCTGGAGGAGAATACAGATTTCATCAATCATCCCGATTGCCGGGAAAGTCTTTACCTGTCCATTGAATTCTATAAGAAAGTTGGTTTCAACATGCCTTGGATTGGCTACTATGTCAGGCTCAAGGGTGAGTTGGTTGGGATGGCCGCATTCAAAGGTAAACCTGTTGACGGGAAGGTTGAAATTGCCTACGGCACCATCTCCCGGTATCAGCACAATGGAATTGCAACACAAATTTGCCGGCAACTGGTAGAACTTTCGTTGAGCACCGATCGATCAGTCAGGATTTTTGCCCGGACCCTTCCCGTGGAGAACTTTTCAACAAAGGTTCTCAGGAAGAATAATTTTTATTGTGTCGGAACAGTGATGGATCCGGAAGATGGTGAAGTGTGGGAATGGGAATACAAAAGCCATTAATCAAAATGCAAGGGAATATTCACTCGCTGAAACTGATAACTGTGCTTATTGCCTTGAGCTGGACAGCAATTGCCCAGGATTCGAACGTCAGCATGGTACCCAGGTCAAAGAAATTCTTTGCATACTGGGGCTGGAACCGGGCTGCTTATACCAATTCGGAGGTAAGGTTCCATGGCAACAATTATGATTTCACGATTTACAAAATGGTCGCCCATGACCGGCAAACACCGTTGGCATTGGATCCGTATCTGGCACCGGGTAGTGTCACCATCCCGCAAACAAACTGCAGGATCGGCTACTACCTCAACGATCATTGGAGTATTTCCGTAGGACTGGACCATATGAAGTATGTGATGGACCAGGACCAAATCGCGAACATGACCGGGTATATTCAAAATAGCAACACACCCTACGATGGAGTCTATTCCAACACCCCGATGAAGATGACGGAAGACTTCTTAAAGTTTGAACATACCGATGGACTAAATTATATCAACTTCGAATTGCGCCGGCATGATATGCTCTTCAATCTTAAAGAATTACGACTGCCCAATATTTCATTCAATCTTACGGAAGGCTTCGGCGCAGGGGTACTGTTACCAAAAACCAATACGACACTGCTTGGATTTAACCGCTATGATGAGTTTCACCTGGCAGGATATGGATTGGGCGCATTTGTTGGGATGAACATTACTTTTTTTGATCACTTCTTCATCCAGAGTGAATTGAAGGGAGGCTTTATCAACATGCCGGATATTCGTACCACAGAATTCAGCGCCGACCGTGCCAGCCAGCACTTCTTCTTCAGTCAGGTCAATTTCCTGTTCGGGGCCAACTTTTCAATACCGGGAGGCAAATCAGGGAAATAGTAGTCCTAGTGGTCGTTGAGTGGAAGACCCCGACGTTGAAACTCTTTCCAGTTCAGATACTCGTCACCTTTTCGTTGTTCAACCATGGTGATACAGTTTTCCACCGGGCAAACCAGTTTACAAAGATTGCAACCAACACACTCCTCTTCTTTTATGGTGTAGTTGTTGTAAGGCTTCCCTTGTTCGATTCTTATTGATTGATGAGATGCGTCTTCGCAAGCAATGTAGCAAAGGCCACAATGGACGCATTTGTCCGGGTTGATCCTTGCCACAATGTGATAATTAATGTCGAGGTCTTCCCAGTGTGTAAGGTTAGGAACAGATCTTCCTACAAAATCATCAAGGGTCTTAAATCCTTTGTCATCCATCCAGTTGTTTAGTCCCTCACACATATCCTCTACGATTCGGAATCCATTCTTCATCACAGCAGTGCACACCTGTACGTTGCTGGCGCCTAGCAATATGAATTCAACTGCATCTTTCCACGTGCTTATCCCCCCGATGCCAGAAACGGGAACTTTGCTGGTGATAGGGTCCTGAGCAAGGGTGGCGAGCATCTTTAATGCGATGGGCTTAACCGCGGGGCCACAATAGCCACCGAAAACCGACTTGCCAGCCACGTTCGGATTAGGAACCAGGGTATCCAGGTCTATCCCTGTTACCGACTGGATGGTGTTAATGAGCGACAATGCATTTGAACCAGCTTCTACAGCGGCCCTTCCTGTTGGAACCACGGAATGCACATTGGGTGTAAGTTTCGTGATCACCGGGATCCTTGCCTTCTCCATGACCCACCCTACCACCATGCGTGCAATTTCAGGATCTTGTCCGACCGCCGCACCCATGCCGCGTTCAGTCATTCCATGCGGACAACCAAAATTCAATTCAAGTCCATGGGCTCCTGTGTCCTCCACCTGGGCGATCAGTTCATGCCATTTCTCCCGGGTATTGTCGGCCATAAGCGAAACGACCATGGCACGATCAGGAAATAACTTAACACATTCAGCGATTTCGCGGAGATTAAGATCTAAGGGTCGGTCGCTAATCAATTCGATATTGTTGAAGCCCATGACTCGCGTACCGTTGTAGTCCATGGCGGAATACCTGGAGGAGACATTCTTTACCTGACTTCCCAACGTTTTCCACACCACACCACCCCATCCGGCTTCGAAGGCCCGCAGCACATTAACTTTCTTATCTGTAGGAGGTGCACTCGCCAGCCAGAATGGGTTGGGGGATTTGATTCCTAAGAAGTTTGCGGTGATATCAGCCATCGTAAAAAATGTTAAATGTTGGATCCTAAATGGTAAATGGGTCTAAGGGTGTTGATTGCTTATTTGTAATCAACTTTGAAATGTGGTTAGAAATTTGTCTTCAGGTAATTTAGAATACCCACCGCCCCCTCCTTTCCCGCCTGTACCGCATCCACCACCTCTTTTCCTCCGTTCACAGAATCACCGCCAGCAAATACACCTTTAAGGTTCGTAGCGCCATTCTTATCTATGATAATTTTCCCTGACTTATTTTGAAGACCACTCTTTTTGATAAGCTCTTCAAACGGAATTTGTCCAGCAGCCTTGATGACCATGTCTACATCAATTGACACCTTGTCTTTTGTTTCGATGGGGGATCGTCGACCTCCGGAGTCTGGTGGACCTAACTTCATTATCTTACAAACCAATTGCTTTACCTTCCCCTTTTCACCCAGGATTTCATGAGGAGCAGCAAGCCACTGGATGACACAACCGTCAAGTTTGGCAAGATTCAATTCTGTTTCCGTGCATGGCATCTCTTCCTGCGTGCGGCGATAGACAAGTGTTACATTCTTCGCACCAAGTCTCTTAGCCTGGGTAGCGGCATCAATGGCCGTCATGCCCATTCCAATCACAGCTACCCTATCTCCAACAGCTATGCTCGGATATGGATTCGTCCTTATATCATATATAAACTGAATGGCATCAACCACACCATCCAACTCTTCCCCTGGAATCTCCAGGCGCCTCGCTACACCGACCCCGATGCCAAGATAAACTGCATTATAATTCTTTTGCAATTCATCCAGGGTCATTGACACACCCAGCTCCTGGCCGTATTTGATCTTGATTCCACCTACTGAAGCAATGTAGGCTACTTCTTCTTCGCAAAATTCAGGAGTGACCTTATAGGCTGCAATGCCATACGTCATCAGGCCTCCACCTTTGCTTTCCTTTTCATGAATCGTCACATCAACTCCTTCACGGGCCAGCACATGGGCACAACTCAAACCTGCGGGACCAGCACCGACCACGGCAACTTTCTTTCCCATAGAAGGCTTGCGTTCGAACAACTTCCACTTCTTTTCCATCGCCTTTTCTGTGGAAAACCGCTGAAGCCTTGCAATGGGAATAGGTGCGTCGTCCATAAGATTAAAAACACACGAACCCTCGCACAATTTTTCTACCGGACACACCCTGGAACAACCGGCACCCATGATGTTTGATTCAAAAATTGTGTGGGCCGATCCTTTTACATTATCGGTGGTGATCTGTTTAATGAACTTGGGAATATTGATGCTGGTGGGACAACTCTTGGTGCAAGGCGCATCGTAACAGAACAAGCAGCGGTTTGCTTCAATCAGTGCAGCCTCCTTCGATTCGAAAGCAGGATGAATGTCGGCGAAGTTCGACTGATAATGAGAATCCAATAATTTGTTGTTGGTAATTGCCATTTTTCAATGGTTAAGAGTCAAATTGCTTAAAGTTCTACCAGTTTACCGTAGGTTTCCGGTCTGCGGTCTCTGAAGAATTGCCACACGTTGCGTACCTCCTCAATCATGTTTAAGTCAAAATCAGCTACCAGTAATTCATCCTTGTCTTCCGAAGCCTGCGCAAAAATTTGACCGCGGGGGTCCACAAAATACGAGGTACCATAGAATTTGCCAAGATTCCAGGGTTTCTCCTGTCCAACCCGGTTGATGCAACCCATAAAATATCCATTGGCAGCCGCATGCGCTGGCTGTTCAAGTTTCCACAGATATTGCGATAAACCGGCGACGGTCGCCGAAGGGTTATACACGATTTCAGCTCCATTCAATCCCAGGCAACGTGCGCCATCAGGAAAATGACGGTCATAACAGATGTACACCCCAATCGTGGCATAACGGGTCTTAAACACCGGATAACCCAGATTGCCAGGTTTAAAAAAGAACTTTTCCCAGAAGCCGGAGGTCTGGGGAATATGGTTCTTGCGATATTTTCCAAGGTAGGTTCCATCAGCATCAATAACAGCGGCAGTGTTGTAAAAGAAGCCCGCCTGTTCCCGCTCATAAATCGGAACAATCATTACCATACTATACTTTTTGGCATACGCCGCCATTCGCTCGGTCGTTGGCCCAGGAACGGTTTCTGCAGAAGCATACCATGCTTTATCCTGTCCCGTACAAAAATACGGCGTAGTGAATATCTCCTGCATGCAAAGTATCTGCACACCTTTCTTACCGGCTTCCTCGATGAAGGGGATGTGTTTTTTCAACATCGCTTCCTTGATCTCATCGATTGTCCCATCACCTTCGGTCATGGGGATACTCATTTGGATCAAACCGGACTTAATCATGCGTGGCATATCTAGTAGTTTAAAGGTTTGGCTTTGTTCGTTGGCTCTCAAATAATTGATGTCACTTTGCTTCTTTTGATAAATTTACCATATCCTTTTGGGAGTAAGCACTTACCGTTTTCAATGGCGACCTGTCCCCTCAGCAATACAGTTTTTACCTTTCCTGTAAGTGGCCATCCTTCGTAAGCAGAATAATCCACATTCATATGGTGGGTGGAGACGGATAATTTATGTGTTGCATTGGCATCGAGCAAGAGGATATCCGCGTCCGAACCGACGGCGATGGTTCCCTTGCGGGGAAACATGCCGAATATCTTGGCCGGATTTGTTGAAGTAACTTCCACAAACTTATTGAGGGTAATCTTCCCCTTGGCGACACCCTCTCCATAGAGAAGTTCCATGCGGTGTTCAATGGCCGGATGCCCGTTGGGTATTTTGGAGAAATCCTTTTCCCCCATCTTCTTTTGTTCCCACTTGAATGGACAATGGTCTGTCGCCACCACTTGCACCAATCCCTGATTTATCCCAGCCCACAAAGTGGCCTGATCTTTTTTCTCACGAAGAGGAGGACTCATGACCCACTTGGCTCCTTCGAAGTCCTTTTCATATAGGGATGCGTCCAATAAGAGATATTGAATGCACGTCTCTACAAATACTTTTTTATTTCTTGTCGTGCCCCTTCTTATTGCATTGAGCGCACCTTCGCAGGTCATATGCACAATATAACCCGGGCACCCAGTGTATTGGATCATTTCCGCGAATCGGTTGCTTGCTTCTGCTTCTGTCACCTCCGGCTGCGAGAGATAGTGGTACAAGGGTGAAAGTTTTCCCTCTGCCCGGTGTTTCGCTACGAGATAATCAATCATATCGCCATTGGTGGCGTGCACCGTGACCATACCACCTTGTTTTTTTACCTCTTGCATCAGGCCAACCATCTGGCGGTCGTCAATCATAAGTGCACCCTTATACGCCATAAAGGTCTTGAAGGAAGTAATTCCCTCCTCTTCCACCATTTTCTTTATTTCGACCCTGGTACTTTCGTTATAATCTGTTACGGCCATATGAAAGCTATAGTCACCAATGGCGGTTCCATTAGCCCTGGAATTCCATTCCGCCAAAGCTTCGGACAAAGTATGTCCTTGTTTCTGCAAGACAAAATCAATTACCGTAGTGGTGCCACCGTGGAGTGCTGCGCGGGTACCTGTCTCATGTGTGTCGCTGGAGAAAGTTCCCATGAACGGCATGTCAAGGTGCACATGGGGATCGACACCTCCAGGCATTACCAACATGCCTGATGCATCAATAATCCTGTTCGCATTCGCAGTCAAATTCTTTCCGATGGCTGCAACTTTTTCTTCTTCAATGAAAATATCTGCCACGTAATCGTCCGTGGCCGTGATGACACGTCCATTCTTAATCAGTAGTGACATAGTTTGTCTTGTTAGGGTTAACAACTGTTCTATATGAATTCATCATGACCAGATACAAACACCCGCTTGTCGCGAAGCCTACAAACCATGCATAGTTATAAAGTTGGGATATCCACCCCGGCACACTGTCTGGCTGAAGGACTTTGATTGTAACAAAAAAACCAGGCCCATTTGGTATAATTCCTATAATCAAAGCAAATAGCGCTGCCAAATTGAATCCATTCTTATAACTGTATGCGCCTCTCGGATCATACAACGCGTCGGTGTCCAGTTGCTGACGCCGTATAAAATAGTAGTCTACAATCATTATCCCTCCCACCGGACCGAGCAAGCTCGAATAGCCTACCAGCCAGGTGAAAATGTATCCAGACGGGTCTGCTATAAGTTTCCACGGAAAAATAATGATGCCAATAATTCCCGTGATATAACCCCCCGTTCTAAAATTGATCTTTGCAGGAGCCAAGTTGGCAAAATCATTGGCAGGACTTACAATGTTGGCAGCAATGTTAGTCGCCAAGGTGGATATGGCCACCGCAATCATCGCAAAGCTTATCAGCACCTTGCTATCAAATTTACCTGCAAGCACAAGGGGATCCCAGATGGTTGTGCCGTACACAATGGTGGTGGCAGAGGTTACTACTACACCAATAAAGGAAAAGAGGGTCATGGATGGAGGTAGCCCGATGATTTGCCCCCTGATTTGCGCTTTCTGATTGATCGCGTATCGCGTAAAGTCCGGAATGTTCAGAGAAAGTGTGGCCCAAAATCCTACCATACCCGTCAGGGCGGGAAAAAAGAATCGAAAAAACTCTGTGGAATTGGCCAACCTCGATGGCTGCTGCAGGATAGGACCCAATCCATGACCGGCAGACACTGCCCAGAATAACAAGGCAAGCGCTGCGAATGGCAAGAAGAATGCCTTGAATACCAATAATTTTCTTATGCTGTCGACTCCTCGGTAAACAACATACATGTTCAACAACCAGAATAGAAAAAAAGAAATCGCTGGCCCGGTTTCAAGCCCGAACGAAGAGGGAAAAATGGAAGGAATATTTTCCAAACCAGGTATCCACAACCGGAATAACTGAAACAATGCAAATCCTCCGATCCATGTCTGAATACCGAACCAACCGCACGCTACAATCGCTCGCAGCATGGCAGGAATGTTGGCACCACGAGTTCCAAAACTTGCACGAACGAATACCGGAAATGGTATTCCATACTTCGCACCGGCATGACCGTTGAGTATCATGGGAATCAACACTACCGTATTGCCAAGAAAAATAGTCAGAACGGATTGCCACCAGTTCATACCTCCATCTATGAGCGAACTGGCGAGCATATAAGTGGGAATGCAAAGGCTCATGCTGATCCACAGGGCGGCATAGTTCCAGGTGTGCCACGTCCTCTTCGACAATGGAACCGGAGCGAGGTCTTCGCTGTAAAGGGAACTATTTTTTAGTGCGGCGGACATTGGTACTAAGTCTTGGGTGGCAAATTAGCCCTCGCTTACAATTTGTGTTTGATATTTCCCTAGTTATAGGTTCGGTTAATTCTCATCCTCAATTACGATTCCCCACATGGTTACCCATGCGGTGGTGGTCGATTTATATCTGTCAATTTCATCACCACCGCCATGCGCGCGCGGGTCCTTCTCATCCTGCATCCATTTCTCAAGCCTGGCACGAAGCTCTCCTTTCACTTTTGAGTAGTCAGGATCCGGCGCCAGGTTCTTGATGTTGCCTGGATCATCCTTTATTAAATACAATTCTTCCGGAGATCTCTTTCCGAATCCCAATTCAAAAAAAGGTTTGACCTCAGGGTCGAGTCTGTTGTCCAGAATAAATGCTTTTGTGGGACCTCCATCCACATCACCAAATACAGAGGGTGTACCAGGGATTGATTCATCACCTCCAGGAAATCGGTCCGGTCTCAGGTTAAGAATGTACAGGAAATCCTTTGTACGAATGGCTCGCATGGGGTAGCCAGCACCCTTATCCATCTCACTCCTTGCGAGGCAATGACGTTCACGTTCAAGGAATACTTCAGAGCGATGCACGGGTTTCTGACCCGTGAGAACAGTCACAAGACTTATTCCATCCATTGCAGGCGGGTTCTTTACCCCTGCCCAGTCGAGAAAAGTCGGGGTCAAGTCAATGAGGTTGACAAAGGAATCATTTCTTTGAGGTGGTAGGGCATTGTTTGAAATTCTCCCAATGATCAGTGGAACATGTGTTCCGTAGTCATACAGGTTGGCCTTGGCATGGGGAAATGGCATACCGTTGTCGCCTGTGACTACAATGATTGTGTTATCAAGCCTGCCGGATTGCTCCAACTGGTTCAGTAAGTCTCCAAGTTCTTTATCCAGGCGGTTGATTTCAAAAAAGTAATCGGCCATGTCGCCACGAATTTCCGGCGTATCAGGAAGAAATGAGGGGACATCTATTTTAGCGATGTCTATCCCGCTCTTTCTTCCCTTCCCAAATGGAAATGTGCGATGAGGATCATTTGTGCCAAACCAGAAAAAGAAAGGTTTGTCAGAGGGCAACTCTTTAAGAAATTCTTTAAATACTTTCTGCTTTCCCGCAGGGTTTTCAGAATAACCCATTTTCTTATAATCACCCGGCCCCCAGCCCTTGCGGTCATAGGCTACTGCATAGCCTTCGTTTTGCAGTAATTTTACATAGGTAGGAATGGTCACGTCCAATTTTCCAGTAAGGTTCACTGCTTCGCCGAGCTTGTGTGGGTAGCGACCTGCAAGGATGGCTGCACGGGAGGGAGTACATGAAGGCGATGCACAGTAAGCATTGGTAAAAGTCATCCCGTGAGAAGCAATCCTTTCCAGGTTGGGGGTGGTAACCACTTTGTTGCCATAGACACTTGCAAACGGATAACTCATATCATCCGCCAGCACAAACAGAATGCTGGGACGTTGTGCATTGGCATGGAAGGATACGCCAAGAGAAATCAGGAATACAATGACAAAAGAACAAGAACGTTGTTTCATGCCAGGTGCTAATCTTTTAGATCGTCACATATTCATCAGCAATACTAATTGCCGAGCTGATCATCGCAAGACCCTCATCGATCTGTTCGCGCGTGATACACAACGGCGGTGCAATAAAAATATAGTTCCATCGGACAAACGTATACATACCCAGTTCCTTTAGTTTGGCTGCCACCTTATTCATGATGACCATCTCGTCGGGTTTCGCATTGAAGGGTGCCATGGGC
>JANYHW010000037.1 GCA_025358885.1 Cytophagales bacterium
CAGCGCTGACGCTGTACATTCCGTAGGTAGGCTGAGGGATTATGACCTGGTCGACCCCTGGGTTACAGAAAACGCGGTACAACAGATCGATGGCTTCGTCGCTGCATCAAAAGGACTGACCACATCACAAATCTTTTTGGGTAATGGCAGCGACGAAGCCATCGATCTGTTGTACCGCGTTTTCTGTAACCCAGGGGTCGACCAGGTCATAATCCCTCAGCCTACCTACGGAATGTACAGCGTCAGCGCTGCAGTCAATGATGTCCAGGTTGTTTCTATACCTCTCACCAATCATTTTGATCTTGATGCCGCAAGTGTATTGCGTGAGGTAACTCGTCAAACAAAACTTATCTTTCTTTGTAGTCCCAACAATCCGTCCGGTAACCTTCTGAAGTCGTCAGCAATTGAAACCATCTTGCTCCATTTCCATGGTATTGTGGTGATCGACGAAGCATACATTGATTTTGCGGATTCCCCAACCTGGACTTCCCAGCTACATAAATTCAACAACTTGGCCGTCCTTCAGACTTTTTCCAAGGCCTGGGGGCTGGCAGGCTTGCGTCTGGGGCTTTGTTATGCAAATCCACAGATCATCCAACTACTCAACAAAGTTAAGCCACCCTACAATATCAATGGCTTTACACAATCAGAAGTTTTGCAATGTATTCAGGAACGAGTGCCGAAGAAGAACGCTTGGGTGGAAATACTTATAGCCGAGCGGCAGCGGCTTGCCAATCAGTTGACTTCCTTACCTTGTGTGAAGAAGGTATTCCCATCCGATGCTAATTTTTTGCTGGTGGAAGTGTCCAATGCCAACACCATTTACAAGGAACTTGTGCAGCAAGGTATCATCGTGAGGAACCGTTCCAATATATTGTCATGTTCCCAATGCCTGCGAATCACCGTGGGCACCAGGGAGGAGAATGATTTACTTATACAGGTAATGAGCTTACTATGAAGCGAGTACTTTTTATTGACCGCGATGGCACCCTCATCCTTGAACCACCGGATGAACAAATTGACAGCCTCGAGAAACTTGAATTTTATCCAGGGGTATTTTCCGCATTGCGCAATATTGCTCAAACGGGACTTTATGAACTGGTCATGGTCACCAATCAGGATGGACTTGGATCATCGCGGTTTCCCGAAGAATCGTTTTGGCCCGCCCACAGCAAAATGTTAAAGGCTTTTGAAAATGAGGGTATTGTATTCAGCAGGATTCTTATTGATAGGTCATTTCACCACGAACAATTGTCGACCCGCAAGCCCGGCACAGGCATGCTTACCGAATTTCTCACATCCGAATATGATCTAGCCAACTCTTACGTTATCGGGGATCGCTCGACAGATATTGAGTTGGCAAGGAATCTCGGCGCCAGGGGAATTTTGATTGGTCCGCAGGAGAAAGCTCAGGAGCTGGAACAAAAGAATCTGAGCAACAGCTGTGCCTTGATTACCACCTCCTGGATGGACATCCAAGGACACGTCGCGACCTCCCGCAAGGCAGAACTCCGCCGGACTACAAAAGAGACGGATATATCCATTTCGCTCAATCTTGATGGGTCAGGGCAATCAACCATCGATACAGGACTTGGATTCTTTGACCACATGCTCGATCAGCTTGCGCGCCACGGACGAATGAATCTCATGATACATGTCAAAGGTGATCTGCATATCGATGAGCACCACACCATTGAAGACACCGCACTTGCCCTTGGCGAGACCATTCTGAAAGCTTTGGGAGACAAGCGCGGCATTGAGCGATATGGGTTTTGCCTTCCCATGGACGATGCCCTTGCTCAGGTTGCCATTGATTTCGGCGGTCGGCCCTGGCTGGTATGGGACGCTGAATTCAAACGGGAAAAGATTGGGGAGGTGCCGACTGAAATGTTCTTCCATTTCTTCAAATCCTTTGCAGACTCGGCCAAGTGTAACCTTAACATTAAGGTTGAAGGTCAAAATGAACATCATAAAATTGAGGCGATCTTTAAGGCATTTGCTAAGGCCATCAGAATGGCTGCAAAATCGGATGGCACAGGTGTACTTCCTACTACTAAAGGAGCATTGTAACATGAAGGTTGCTGTGATAAAATATAATGCAGGCAACATCAGGTCTGTATCCTTTGCCCTGGAAAGGCTCGGGGTCGACTTTGTGGTGACAAGCAACCATGAAGAGATACAGCGCGCCGATAAGGTAATTTTCCCAGGTGTTGGAGAGGCCAGCAGCACCATGAGTTACCTTAGAGATCACAGATTGGATGAAGTAATAAAGACGCTAAACCAGCCGACACTGGGAATTTGTCTTGGCATGCAGTTAATGTGCAGTCACTCTGAAGAAAACAATACGGCTTGCATGGGCATATTCGAGGAGACGGTTAGGCTTTTTAAAATCGATACAGTCAAAGTTCCACACGTAGGCTGGAACGCTCTTGAAAAAGTCGGCAACTGGCTTGATCCGTCACTGAAAGACAGGTATGTTTACTTCGTCCATAGCTATTACGTGCCCCTGAGCTCCAACACCGTTGCCGAAACCAATTATGGAATTACATTTAGTGCTGCTATGAGGAGAAAAAACTTCTTTGCCGTACAATTCCACCCTGAAAAATCAGCCGAATCCGGAGTTAAAGTGTTGAACAGTTTCCTACAACAACCGGCATAAGATGAAAATCATACCAGCGATTGACATCATTGGAGGCAAATGCGTGCGCCTGACGCAGGGTGATTACGGAAAAATGAAAGTGTATAGGGAAAACCCTGTAGAAGTAGCAAAGGAGTTTGAGGAAGCGGACCTCGAGTACCTGCACCTGGTGGACCTCGATGGCGCAAAAAAGGGAAGGGTCGTCAACTGGAAAGTGATTGAATCCATCCAGGCCGAAACAGCCCTGAAGGTAGATTTTGGAGGTGGCGTGAAGACGGAACAGGAAGTTGAAACCCTGCTTGATCTTGGCATTGAACAAATCAATATAGGAAGCCTTGCGGTAAAAGAACCAGATCGCTTTAGTGAACTCATCAAGCAATTTGGAAGTGAAAATTTTATACTAAGTGCCGACGTAAAGAGTGAAAAGATCCAGCTTACCGGTTGGACCGAGACTTCCACACAAATCATCTATGATCTTGTGGGGCGTTTCAAGAAGGATGGCCTTCAGTATGTCACTTGTACGGATATTGATACCGACGGCATGATGCAGGGTCCTAACTTTGGCCTTTATAAGAAATTAAAGAAACGTTTTCCTGATTTAAATATCATTGCCAGTGGCGGGATAAGCTCCGTGAGCGACCTGGAGGAACTCAAATACATCAAAGTTTATGGCGCCATTGTTGGCAAAGCCATCTATGAGCACAAGATCAAGCTCACAGATTTGAAAAACATCTAGTCAATCCTTGTGCTCACCAAAAGAATCATTGCCTGTCTTGATATCAAGAATGGCCGCACCGTAAAGGGAACAAACTTTGTCGACCTTCGCGATGCCGGAGATCCGGTTACCCTGGGTGCTCTTTATGCCACACAAGGAGTAGATGAATTGATCTTTCTTGATATCAGTGCCACCCAGGAAGAAAGAAAAACATTTGCTTCCCTTGTAGAAGATATTGCCAAACACATAAACATACCTTTCACAGTGGGCGGGGGCATTCGTTCGGTTAAGGATGTTGCGCCATTGCTGGAAGCGGGGGCCGACAAAGTAAGCATCAATTCTGCTGCTGTCCATGATCCAAACCTTATTGAGGAACTCGCCAAAGAGTTTGGCTCTCAGTTTATTGTACTCGCCATTGATGCCCGCAAGCTGGACAATCAATGGACAGTTTACACCCATGGCGGCACACAACCTACACAGCACAAGCTTTTCTCCTGGGCCAAAGAAGGACAGCAACGGGGAGCCGGAGAGATTCTGTTTACCAGCATGGACCACGATGGGATGAAGTCCGGATTTGCCATTGACCCGTTACGAAAACTAAATCATTTGCTGAAGATCCCGGTAATTGCCTCCGGGGGAGCCGGCAAAAAAGAGGACTTTCTGGAGGTATTCCTTCTTGGGTGCGCCGACGCAGCTTTGGCTGCAAGTATTTTTCATTTCAATGAAATTCCTATTCCGGAACTTAAGAAGTACCTTAAAGACCACCATATTCCCATTCGCTAACACCACCCCTGATTATGGAAAAGAAACTCAACTTCGATAAACTTCAAGGACTTGTTCCGTGTGTTGTCCAGGATGTCCATACCAATAAAGTACTTATGCTTGGCTTTATGAACGAGGAGTCCCTGGCAAAAACTGAACGTGAACAAAGGGTAACTTTCTTTAGTCGCTCGAAAAAGAGATTGTGGACCAAGGGAGAGACATCCGGCAATTTTCTTGAGGTTGTTTCTATCTTACCTGACTGTGATAGCGACACCCTGCTGATCAAAGCAAGGCCAAAAGGTCCCGTATGCCATACAGGTGCCGACACTTGCTTTCAGGAAAAGAACCAGGAAGCAGGTCTCTCGTTTCTGGAGGCAGTTATCGATGAAAGAAAGCGAAATCCAAAATCAGGTTCATACACCAATCACCTCTTGAGTGCCGGGATAAATAAGGTCGCACAAAAAGTTGGCGAAGAAGCAGTGGAACTGGTAATAGAGGCAAAGGACAATGACAAGGAAAAATTTTTGAATGAGGCTGCCGATTTGATGTACCATTATCTTGTTTTGCTTTCCGCCAAAGGATTTGCCCTCAGCGATGTGGAAAAAGTATTGCAAGGCAGGCATGGAAATAAGTCAATGAATTGACTGTTCACCTGAAAACAGAAAAAGCATTTCACTCCCGATTTGGCGCAAACTTTCTCTGTACCTCGCTGTTTCATGAGGAGTCCCATCAAATTCTTTGGGATCATCATAGGTAAGAGCAATCCGAAGGTCCGCCCCAATCACCAATGGGCAATTCGCATCAGCGTGCGAGCAAGTCATGATGGCGGCAAAGTCCTGCCTGGGATTAATTGGATCATCATTAGTCTTGGAAAATGTTGTTACTGGAGGAGCCTGCGCAGAAAAACGAACTTCATACACCGGATTATTTCTTTCTTTGATCAACTTCACATGAAAACCATAGTCAAAAATGGCCTTGAGTGTCTTTGGATTGACGGCCGTCGCCGATGTCCCGCCGGAATAGCATGCTACACCAGGCAAGTTGCAATAATGCGCAGCCAATTGGGCCATTATTTGAGCAAAATGGCTCCTTCGTGAATTGTGGGTGCATATAAAAGTCAGTTTTACATCTTTCTCTTCCATGACCTTGAGTTTGACATACTGGGACAGCCGGGCAAGAATGAGTTTCCGGCTTACAGGAATTTGATCAAACCTCAAAACCAAGTCCCGGACGGTTGTCAGCAATTCAGGAAACAAGCTGTTTTCGAGGTGTGGTCGTCTTTGGAGTGTCATAGACTCTTGAAGCAATCCCAAACTATACCCATCTAATCACAGCAGCCCGCTGCGCAGCAGACCAGAGGCTTCTCCGCATATATGGTTACGCTGAAAATGCCTTTCTGCTCGTTTTGAAAACTATCGATTTCATCCTCAGGCAGGAAATTTTTAAGAATTTTGAAAGGCAAGTTGATCCTCTTCTCTTTTTGAATTTTGATGTTCTCAAATCCTGCATCCTTGATGATGGAAAGATATTCCTGTCTTTGGATTGCCCCAGAAACACATCCGGCATACATTTCGGCACTCTTCTTCAGCCCCTCCGGGAGATCACCTACCAGGACAATATCAGAAATACTAAAGTGACCGCCCTTCTTCAAGACTCGAAATGTTTCAGCAAAAGCCTTCTCCTTATTCGGGATAAGATTCATCACACAATTACTCACCACGACATCAGCAACAAGTCCTGCCAGTGGCATGTTCTCAATGTCTCCATGTCGGAATTCAACATTTTCAAACTTCAATGTTGCAGCATTGACACGCGCTTTCTCAATCATTTTCTCGGTAAAGTCAATACCGATTACCTTGCCCGTGGGTCCGGTAATGGAACGCGCCACAAAGCAGTCATTCCCGCCGCCAGAGCCAAGATCAACCACTGTATCTCCTGGCATGATTAGGGCAAACTCGGTAGGAAGCCCGCAGCCCAGACCGAGGTCAGCATCAGGAACATACCCTTTCAGCTGTGTATAGTCATCAGCCATGACCGTATAGTCTATGGTTGCGCAGACTGTGGCCCCGCAACAACTGCTTTCATTCGTTTCTTTGTCTTGACCGGCAATTTGGCTGTATTTGTCTTTAACCATCTGCTTCAATTGCTCTGGTGTTTCCGTTGTGTTCATACCCATTTCGTTTGTAATTATCGTAATATTGCGATTAATTCGATCAAAAAAATGTCAGCAACAATCCGCACGGCGATAGCTTGCAAATAATTCTTCCAAGACTTTCTTCGATCTACCCCAGACCTTTTCATCGATACAATAACAGACATTGGGCCCTTCAATATTTCCTTTGATAAGACCTGCTCTTTTGAGCTCTTTGAGATGCTGGGAAACGGTCGATTGTGACAAAGGCATTTCGTGAACAATGTCACCGCATACACATGACTTCTTCTTTACCAGGAATTGCAAAATTGCAATTCTGGCTGGATGACCCAATGCCTTAGTTAAGGAGGCGACGTCATTTTGAGCTTTAGTAAATTCTTCGGTCTTTGTAAGTCCCATTAAGCTTCCAATCGTAATATTACGATTAATATTTCAGTAAACAAGGATTTGCTTATTTTATTATTGCTGACATTGCGATTGAAACTCCTTTAAGAAATCTAGAAAGTAATGTTCTCGTACTTGCCTCCCACAAAGCGTCTGCAGGAAAGTCGTCCGACAAGGGCAGCAGGTTTGAGCAGAGATTTGCCCATCAGCATTCTCACGCATTCCTGAATACCTTCAGTGATCGAGGGGTGCGGGTGAACACATTCGGCAAGCTCTTCAACGCCCTTGTTCATGGAGATGAGAACGGCCACCGCCTGGATAGCGCTTGAAGCATGGTTTCCAACGACCTTCATTCCAAGAATCTTCATGGCGTTGTCATCCGTAGCAATTAGTTTGATGAATCCCTGTGTATTGCGTTTGGCAATCGCCCGCGAAATAGTGCTGTACTCCAGGGTCACCACTTTGTAGTCTATCCCCTGCTCCCTGGCCTGCGTCTCATTTAATCCCACCCCAGCCACTTCCGGACTCAGGAACATGATCGTGCTGATGTTCTCATACACCAGTTTCCTTTCCGGACGGCCAAATATTCGTTCAATAGCATAACGGCCTTCGAGTTCTCCGACGTTCACCAGTGAAATATCGGCTGTCAAATCTCCCACCGCATAGATGTTGGAAACATTGGTTTGCGTGTCATTATTTTCAATCCCCCTTTTGGAAACATTAATTCCCACTTTATCACTCCAAAGGTTCTCCAGGTTGGGTATGCGACCAACGGAGACCAATGCCTTTTCAACATTAAAAATCTGGTGAGACCCATCTGTGTATTCCAATTCGTATTCAACCCGTCCATGGACGATAGTCATCTTCACAAGTCTGGAGTTCCTGTGGATAAGCACACCATTATTTTCCATGTTGCTTTCGACAATTCGAACGGCATCCTCATCCTCAAACGGAAGTATCCGATCACCCTTGTCAATCAGGTGTACCTTGGTTTTCCCAAACCCACTGAATATGGTGGCGTATTCACATCCGATTACCCCCGCCCCGACAATGACCATACTTTCCGGAAAGTCACTCATCTCCTCAATCCCTTCACTGGTCATCACTATCTTTTCGTCGATGGGTAATTCAGGCAAGTAGCGTGGTCTGCTGCCAGTCGCCAGGACAATATATTCGGCCCAAACCACCTCTTTGTTGGCGCCACTTACAATTTCAACATGATTCTTGTCAAGCAGGCGCGCTTCACCTTTCCGGAAATCCATCAGATGTCCCTGGGAATTCTTCAAATAATCCATCTGCTCTTCCAGGAGTCCTTTGCGCTCCTGAACAGCCTTCTTAACCTCGGCATGAATTTCGGCGTAATGGACGGATGGAGCCTCAATATTATAGCGATTAAGACTTTTACGAAAAGCGGCGACTTCTCGTGAAAGCTCCCACAATGTCTTTGAAGAC
Source organism: Cytophagales bacterium (assembly GCA_025358885.1). Classification (GTDB taxonomy): domain Bacteria; phylum Bacteroidota; class Bacteroidia; order Cytophagales; family Cyclobacteriaceae; genus ELB16-189. The sequence continues at coordinate 8,104 of JANYHW010000037.1, forward strand.
AAGGCCCCGTTGGTGACACCCGCCCCTCCGATCCTGTTCTTCTCCACCAACAGGGTCTTTTTCTTAAAGTCGAGAGAGCGCATCGCTGCGGCAAAGCCTGCCGGTCCTGCGCCAATGACAACCAAATCGTAACGATCCATAGTGTATGCCAAATTTTGAAAAGGTAAGATAGCGACGAAGTGCCCATCCTACAATTTTTTTCTATACATGATATTTTAACTTTGTGGTATGGTGGAGCAACTAAAGGCGTGGGATGAGCAACTGTTTCTTTGGCTAAATCAATTTCACACATCCTGGCTGGATCCCCTGATGTTTCAGATTACGAAAACAGAGGTATGGATCCCGCTGTACGTTCTGTTGATTTACCTGATCTTTCGTAACTACAAGAAAGAAGGCTGGCTGATCCTGGTCGGTATTGTTGCTACCCTGCTCATCACTGACTTGGTTACCTACCGCTTCATGAAACCATTTTTCCATCGCCTGAGGCCCTCCAATGAGGTTTCGCTCAAAGAAATTATCCATCTCGTCAATGGATACACCGGCGGCTTGTACGGCTTTGCATCAAGTCATGCGGCCAATACAATAGGGGTTGCATTCTTCATATTCCTCCTGTTCAAAAACAGATACCGGTGGATTTGGACAATATTCATATGGGCTTTTGTCATGAGTTATTCCAGGATTTACCTGGGTGTCCATTACCCCGGAGATATTTTGGTTGGCGCACTGGTGGGAATCCTGGGCGGCTACATTGGATACAGGTTGTACCAATGGTTAAGAAGCAAATCAAGATTGAGGATGAACCAGGAAGTGAACTGAGTATTCGGTCAGGCTACTTACCGAAAAGTTTTCCGAACACATTTCCTATGCTTCCGATAGCACCCTTCTGGGGCTGACCGATCATTCCCGAAATATCGAGACTGTTATTGCCGGTCATATTTCGCATCATCTGCTGCAAGTCAAAATCAATATCGTGCGGGTCGTTGGCCTTCTTAATCACCTGCCCAATAACTGTAGGCACCAGATTGGCCGCAATTGATTGTGCCACCTGATCGGAAATTCCAAATTTACTGGTAAGGCTGGTAGTCACAGATGTTACCATGTTGCTGATAACGGGATTGGTGCCGAGGGTCTTCCCTCCACCGCCATGAAACAAAGTTACAACCTGCTGAATATTTCCCTGTGCCACCTGGCCCTTGAGGTTATTGAGAATCTGCGTAGTGACTTCCTTAATTGCTGCATTGTTAAATTGATCAGGAATTGCCTTGTTCTGAACAATAGGCTGCTGGGCGTTTTGCTCTACAAGCTTTAATAATTGATCAAGCATATGTGTTGTCGACGTGTGAGTCACAAATAACAGGATTAAGGAAGGTATGTTTTCTGCGATTTTGCCTCTTTTCTTACATGATTCTTACATTAATTCGCTCCCGCTACCAATGTAACCAGCCTTTCCTGGGTCAATTTTGAGCAAATTCGAGTAGGGCCTGAAATGAGCCGTATAGGCTATCTGGCTGTACCCACAATCTTCTGAATGTACTTTCCGAGGACATCAAATTCGAGGTTTGCCGTCCCGCCCTGACCAAGTTGACGGAAATTTGTGTGGTGGAAAGTATATGGGATGATGGCAACCGTAAATCCATTTTTCTTTGAATCAAAGCAGGTAAGGCTTACGCCATTGATTGATATGGATCCTTTCTCCACAGTTATGTTACCCGATGATTCAGCGTATTCGAAGTCAAACAACCAACTGCCATGAACGTCCTTGATGGATACACATGTTCCTATATGGTCCACATGACCTTGAACGATGTGACCATCGAAGCGTCCATTGGCAAGCATACAGCGCTCCAGATTGACCATGTCGCCCTCCATCAGCGATCCAAGGTTTGATCTGATTAAGGTCTCATCTACTGCAGTCACCCAATGGAATTTACTGTCGGCCTTTGTCACGGTAAGACATACGCCGTTGTGAGAGATGCTTTGGTCCACTTTCAGTTCATTGCTCAAGGGACTCGCAAAACAAAAGTGTCTGTTTGAGCCATCTGACTCAACCTTCTCGACGCGGCCCATGGCCTCTATGATTCCGGTAAACATATCTGCAAAGCTGAATAAAAAGGACTACCTAAAAAAAATTATCTCGGTTTGAGCAATGTCTCAATTGGGTAAACAATTCCATTCTTGATCACCACTTCGACGTTAAGGGCATCTTTAATGTTCTTGAGGGGATCCCCATTCACAATGATGATATCTGCAAGTTTTCCGGCCTCAATCGTACCCAGGTCGTCGCCAACACCGATGGCCTCCGCGGATTGCAGGGTGGCCGCCTGCAGCGCCTGGAAGGGCGTGAAGCCGGCCTCAACAAAACATTGCAGTTCAACCTGTAGACTCAAACCATACGTGATAAATGGTGAGTCTGTCCCAGGTGTAATCCGAACACCAGCATCAAATAATTTTTTCATTGCGCGCTTGATCTCTGCAAATCTCTCCTTCAAATCTGGATTCGCCGTCATCATATTGTTGGCTGATGCTGTTGCACCTTCAATGTATGATTTTGAATATAGGGCATTTAGCTGGCGGTTGCTCTTAAGATCAGAGGAGCCCATCCACATCAAATTGAATCCTCCAAACAATGAAATCGTGGGTGTCATGGTCATCCCAGAACGGGCAAGCAATTGAACAACATCATCATAGTTGCGGCCGGTTGAACTTAATTTTGGAGAGTACCCTCTCCTACTCGTGGCCGCAATGTGCTCCACGGCGTCAACTCCATACGCTGTAGCCGGATAAATCTCATGAGAGGAAACAGGAATACCCTGCGCATGGGCGAAAATTGTGGCGCGTTTTTGCCACGCATCCGGAAACCTTACGTAAGTCTTGATGAAGTCGTAGTCCAGTCTTGCGGCTCGGTCGAGTTCCATTTCCAATTGGGCACCACTCGACATACTCGTCGCTAATTCATAATACACTCTCTCTCCATCCATCAACGGACCGGTAAAAAATATGCGTGGACCAATGCGGGCCCCGCTACCCCATGATTCTTTGCGTTCGAGCGCATCGTATGGATCTCCACCCGTTTCGCGAACCGAAGTGATTCCATAAGCAAGCCAAGTGCGGCCTAATTTTTCGCCACCAGAACCGTTCTGGTGCGTGTGCATTTCAAACAACCCGGGCATTACTGTCTTGTCGGAAGCATCAATTACCTTGATCGATCTGCCGGAGACATGGGGAACAATCTCTTTGATCCTGTTGCCTTCGACTATAATGTCCATGTTCTTTAGATAACTGGAAGATCTTCCGTCAAATACCTGGCCCGCGTGTATCACGGTGGTCTCTTGATTTTTTTCCGGACTCCACTCTAGCGACAAAGGAATCACCTCAGCACTACCATCCTTCAAATCAACTTTCCGGAGATGATCAGTTGCTATGAATACAATCGACTGCGAATCACCCGTCCAACTTGGCGACTCAACCAGTTCACTGGAATAGCGAACAGGAGGACCTACCGGCTGGCCAGAAAGACTAACCTTCAGTACCCACAGTTGTCCATCCTGCACATAAGCGATACTGTGGCCATCCGGAGACCAGACAGGACCGTTCTTACCACGTTGCCCCAGCGAGCGACCTTCGACGGGAGAAAAAAATCGCGCCGCCTCGCCAGACATCGGGACCAACAGCACCTTACTTAGACCTTCTCTATATCTTGTGGAGTAGGGTTGCAAGGCAGAGAGGGCGATGAGTTTTCCGTCTGCTGACCATGTGGGTTTTCCCGCCGTGAACAATGGCTTATGATAGGGTTTGGCTGCACCTGTAGCCAAATCAAGGACTTGCAACGTTGACGTGCCGAATCCCATCACGCCATCGTTCAAAAGAAATGCGATCCGGGTTCCGTCCGGCGAAAAGCTTGGTTGAAGGGCATGCCTGTCAAAATTGGTTATTTGTGTTTCACTGAACGACACCAGATCCCGAATCCAAATGTTCATGCTGCCGCCGGCCCGATCAGAAGCAAAGGCAATCTTTTTTCCATCCGGAGACCAACTGACATCAATGTCCAACGCGGCATCATGGGTGATCCTAACAGGATTGGCATTTCCATGGGTAACAACCCAAATATCACCTAAAGCTGTAAACGCCGTAGACTTCCCATCAGGAGAAACCACAGGGCCAAAAATTCCGAGTACCCTTCGGGAGTCCTTGCTGTTAAAGTCCCGTTTCTTCTTTGGATAAGAGGGATGAATAACTGACAGTTCAGCCGAGAAGTTAACTGTCATTGCGGATTTTTGACTTAATACTTTGCGATTGATCCGCCCATCGGCACTATATATCAATTCCTTGTCAGATATCCAGCACGCGCGGAAAGGAAATACATCTTCACCATCGATGCTCAGAGGCTGCACTACACCGGTTTCCACATTGGTCACCATCATTTGACTCTTAGCCTGGGCATACGCATTGAATGATATTAGTTTGCCATCAGGGCTCCAGGAAGGCGCATTGAAAGTACCCTTCAAAGGCACAAGGAGTCGCTCCTGGCCTTGTTCATTCCTTAGGAAAAGCCCGCCGTTCTGTCTCGAGGAAATGTAGGCCAATTGTTTTCCGTCGTAGGATAATGCAGGGTGATACTCGTTTGCCGCGTCCGTTGTCAATTGTGTCAACCCACCTGTTGACAATCTTAATTCCCAAATATCATAGTTGCCAGAGCGGTCTGATGAGAACAGGATGCGATCACCATCATTCGACATCTGTGGTTCACGATCATCAAATAATCCGAACGTTATCTGGGTAAGTGCTGAGCCGTCCTTATTAATTCGCCACAGGTGGTAGTTGCCATCACGATAAGATTGAAATACAATATACTTCCCGTCGGCAGACCAGGACGGCTGGCGCTCATCACCCATCCCATCGGTTAACGCGGTCGCAGGACCTCCCGTAGCCGATAAAATGTAAATGGTCCCTTGAAGGTCACAGGCAATCCATTTCCCATCGGGAGAAAGAGCTATCGCCAGGTTGGTTCCCTCACTTACCTTAAATTTGATTGGTTTGTTGTCTTCCCTATTCTGAGCAAAAAGACCAATTGAATTGACCAAAAGAACAAATTGGCATAATGCCATCAAGAGACGAAAACTGAAATTTACCTGGTGGCTTTGTGACCTGGTGACTAACCCGACGTGTGAGCGCATTTTGCTTATTTTTTAGTAGCCTCCAGTTTCTGAATTACCTCCTTTTGATCAGGCCGCACCGTGGGGTACTGAATTCCTAACTGTTCGAGATAGGTTTTGTACTTGGCAGGATTATAATAGAACGGTTTTAGTTTGGGAGCATACTCCGTCATAATTTTTTGATTGAGATAGATGGCAGGGTTATCTTTTTCGCCAATGAGCGGCGTGTACTTAGTTTCTTTAGTTTGTTCAGTCCTGTAATATTCCCAGGCATTCTTTAGTATTTCCGGTTTCAGAAGTAAATCCAGCAACGTCATCACCTCAGCCTTGGCTCCATACACAATTCCTTTATGCGCGATTGGTGTAGCCATAGAGATCGCATTGCTCCAATGATGGCCCGGCAGTCCTGGAATATTGTAGGGGTAACGCAGCACAATGGTAGGCAGTGACCAGCTGATGTCTGCAATGTCATCCGATCCACCACCCATGGCCATCAGTTGTCGCCCCATCACATTGACCATACCCGTGGGCGTTGGAAGGCCCAGGGTGTCAAGTTTTATGGCGAGACCTTCGATTTTGGGTGCCTTCAACTCAATTTGAGATGCCTTGGCAAGCAATTGATCTTCGGCTGTCCATGTTGGCAAGCCAACCTTCTTAATGTTTTCATACATCGCCTGTGCCATCGGTTTGTTGAAGTGACCCGGCCAGGCTGAACCAAGAATGTCATACGTGAATTTAGTATCCGTCATTAACGCGGCACCCTCCGCCATTTTAACACCAAGATCAAAAAGTTTCTTTATTTCTGGATAGGTTCGCTCGCGGAAATAATACCAGACGGCTGCTTTGGACGGGACCACATTGGGTTGGTCACCCCCATCAGTGATCACATAATGAGATCGTTGTGTCAATTCAAGGTGTTCACGGCGGAAATTCCAACCGATGTTCATTAACTCAACGGCGTCCAGAGCACTACGTCCTCTCCATGGTGCTCCGGCGGCGTGGGCTGCTGCACCTTCAAAGTTAAATCGGACCGAAACGAGTCCGGTGCTGCCGGCATCTCCATAGGATACACCGAGGTTATTGGCAACGTGGGTAAAAATACAGGCATCAACATCTTTGAAATAACCTGCACGGATATAGAATGCCTTCGTGCCAAGGAGTTCTTCTGCGATGCCCGGCCACAGCATCAGGGTTCCGGAAATTTTTTCCTTCTCCATGATCTTTTTTAGAGCCAATGCCGAAATAATATTCAATGCCTGACCTGAGTTATGACCCTCTCCGTGTCCGGGTGCACCCTCGACAATGGGATCATGATAGGCCACTCCGGGTTTCTGCGAAGCTTTGGGTATGCAATCCACATCGGATCCAAGCGCAATGACCGGCTTCCCGCTACCCCATGTCGCAATCCACGCTGTGGGTATACCGGCTACACCCTTTTGAATTTTGAATCCATTTTTTTCCAGTAGCGCTGTGAGATAATTGGAGGTTTCAACCTCCTGAAACCCCAGTTCTGAAAAACTGAATAGCATGTCGTTGATTTGCTGGCCAAGAACTGCGTTTTTTTCAACTTCTTGAGCGGCATCTGCTTTCAACTTTTCAAGTGATTGAACCTCGGGTTGAGCCCAAGTCAGTCGGGCCGAAATTAGGAGGAGTGTGAAACAAAGAAACTTCATAGATCAAGGGTTGGATTAGGCTGGTAAGTTAAATATTTGTCTATGCTTACCAAGATGGAATTTTTAAGGCCGGAAAGAACCCTGTTATTATGTTAAAAAGATTGGCTTTTTAGTAGCTTCGCCCGTTCAAAGAGTCGAATGAAACTGTACGAACAATATCCAGTCGCCCTCACCAATTCCCTTTCGGGAAAAAAGGAAAAATTCGTTCCCATTATCCCTGGGTTTGTTGGAATGTATGTGTGCGGCCCAACTGTTTATAATAATGTACACCTTGGCAATACCCGCACCTTCCTCACCTTCGACATTATTTCCAGGTACTTGAGGTTTCTGGGATTTAAGGTAAGATATGTTCGGAACATTACCGATGTTGGTCACCTGGAAAACGATGCGGACGAAGGCGAAGATAAAATCGGGAAGAAAGCCAGACTGGAACAACTGGAGCCAATGGAGATTGTTAAACGGTACACAGAAGACTTCCACACCGTGATGCGTCAATTCAATATTCTTCCGCCCAGTATTGAGCCAGCGGCCACAGGGCATATCGTGGAGCAGATCCAGATCACTCAAAAACTTATCGACCTCAGTCTCGCCTACGAAATCAACGGTTCAGTATACTTCGATGTAAGGAAATACAATGAATCCAATCATTATGGGATACTCTCCGGCCGTAACATTGAAGAACTGATGGAGAGCGGTCGCGATCTTGACAGCCAGGGAGAGAAACGAGACAAAATTGATTTTGCCCTTTGGAAGAAAGCGTCCCCTGCACATATCATGCGTTGGCCCTCTCCCTGGGGAGATGGATTTCCAGGATGGCACATTGAGTGTACGGTGATGAGCACAAAGTATCTCGGCGAAACGTTTGACATTCACGGTGGAGGGATGGACTTGAAATTTCCCCATCATGAATGCGAAATCGCCCAGGCAACCGGTGCCAACGGAAAGGTTCCTGTACATTATTGGATACACTCAAACATGCTAACGGTTAACGGTCAAAAGATGAGCAAGTCGCTGGGTAATTCATTCCTTCCCTCCGAGTTGTTCTCAGGCAAGCATGCCATGCTGGAAAAAGGCTTTACACGGATGACCGTACGGTTCTTTATGCTGCAGTCACATTATTCAAGTACGCTGGACTTTTCAAATGAGGCCCTGCTTGCTGCGGAGAAGGGCTATAAGAAACTTAGCACGTCGCTCAGCTATATTAAGAGCATTGCACCTGGGGATACAACGTCTTCAGATCCCATTAATCAGACCATGGACAATTTGGTGGATTCCTGCTATCAGACCATGAGTGATGACTTCAATACAGCAAAGACGCTGGCAGTATTGTTTGAAATGTCTTCCCGGATAAACGATCTTAAGTCCGGTAACCTTTCCATATCCACCATCGACGCTGCCACTATTGCGCGCTTTAAGAATGCCTATGTGGGCTTCATGGAGGAAGCGCTCGGTCTTCAAGAGGAATCCGCGCATGACGACCAACTGCTGGATGGAACAATAAAAGTCTTGATTGAGTTAAGAAAAAAGGCCCGAATCGACAGGCAGTATGCTTTGTCCGACAAAATCAGGGATGATTTGAAGGGAATTGGCGTTCAATTGAAAGACGGGAAGGATGGAGAAATCACTTACACTATTGAATAAGATAGTTTGATACTGAATACTTGATCCTAGCTGTTACAAGTAGAATCAAATATCAAACAGCCAGTATCCTGTAACCAAGAAATGCTCAAGAAACTATTTATTCTTCCAATAAGAATTTACCAAGCCACGCTCTCCCCTTTGCTTGGATCTCACTGCCGTCATATTCCTACGTGCTCACAGTATACCATTGAAGCCATTCAGGAATGGGGTGTGCCTAAAGGCATCTGGTTAGGGGCCAAGAGAATAGCCCGGTGCCATCCCTGGGGCACTCAAGGTTTTGATCCGGTTCCCAAGAAGGAAAAATAGACCGCTCCTGTTCTTTTACTTTCACTTTTGAGCAAATAAAATATACTTTTAACGGTGTTAATCTGTTAATCTTCCCCATGTCCGATTTTCAAATCAAGAAGAACGCCAAGAACTATGATGTGTGTATTGTTGGTTCCGGAGCGGGAGGCGGGATGGCAGCTTATGTCCTGTCGCAAGCCGGAATAAAGGTCGTGCTCCTGGAGGCAGGACCGCTTTATGATCCTGCGAAAAATGTTACTCAGCTCAAGTGGCCGTGGGAATCACCTAGAAGGGGCGCCGGCAATCATCGCCCGTTTGGCGACTTTGATGCGGCTTATGGCGGTTGGGAAATTGAAGGTGAGCCTTATACCCACAAGGACGGGACAAAGTTTGATTGGTTCCGCTCACGAATGATTGGCGGTCGAACCAACCACTGGGGCAGGATTTCTCTCCGATTTGGCCCCAAGGATTTTAAGCATAAAAGTGTCGACGGCCTTGGTGAAGACTGGCCCATCGGCTATGAAGATGTCGCACCCTACTATGATAAGGTTGACCAGCTCATCGGGATATTTGGAAGCAAAGAGAACATCCCCAACGAACCTGATGGAATTTTTCTCCCTCCACCTAAGCCAAGACTTCACGAGTTGTTTGTCAAAGATGCAGCAACGTCGATTGGAATTCCAGTCATCCCCTCACGGTTGTCTATCCTGACAAAGCCATTACCTAACAACAAAGACCGTGGGGCTTGTTTTTATTGTGCGCAATGTAACCGCGGCTGCACCGTGTACGGAGACTTCTCTTCCTCTTCCGTACTTGTTAACCCTGCCTTGAAGTCCGGTAATGTAGACGTCATCGCCAACGCCATGGCGAGGGAAGTTTTGACGAATGCAAATGGAACAGCGAGCGGAGTATCTTACGTAGACAAAACTGATATGCAGGAATATCAGGTCAACGCCAAAGTTGTCGTGCTGGCTGCCAGTGCCGGAGAATCCGCTCGGCTTCTGCTTAACTCTAAATCCCAGAAATTTCCTGCAGGCCTTGCCAACTCAAGTGGAGTTATTGGTAAATATCTTCACGACTCAACCGGAGTGGGAATGGGAGGCGTGATGACAAAGTTGTTTGATCGCAAACGCTACAATGAAGACGGCGTCGGCGGTCTTCATGTGTACACACCCTGGTGGCTGGATAAT
>JANYHW010000184.1 GCA_025358885.1 Cytophagales bacterium
TCTTTGCTGCATCCAATTTCCTTAGGGCCACCATGACCGTCATGCACAACCATCTTCCTGATATCGCCTATACTTTTCTCATTCTTCACTTTTTCATACAACAATTGATTGCTTCCATACCATGTGGTCTCATAATTGGTCAGCAAGTGAATTTTGTATTGGATCGCCAGATCTCGCATGCGCTCGGCGTGCTTTACTGTAGTGGCGAGCGGCTTTTCCACCATAACGGAGATTCCAAGAGGAGCACAAAGTTCCACCACATCAAGGTGTTCAGCAATTGGGTTGTATGCCAGCACGGCATCGGGTCTCCTCTGCTTGAGTAATGATGACATGCTCTTAAAGAACAGAGAATCCGGGACGTTGTATTGTTTTTTATAGCGCTCTACCAATTGTTCATCCCCTTCAGCGATACCGAGGAGAATAACCTCTCCTTTCTTGTAATGCTGCATGATTCCGTGAGCATGATCATGACTCAGCCCGGCGACGGCCACTTTGATGGGCTGGCCTGTTGTACAAAACGACCATAACCATAGCGACAATATCAGGGAGCTACATCCGTAAGCCCTAAATGTTCCAGACAGAGTTCTTTCCATGGTTGAAATGTATAAATATAGATCGAGAATAATCCTTGTCCCGAAAATCTGCCTGGCATGGGCTCAAATAGGTTGCCCCATCATTAATTGGTAGCTTTCCACCGGACAAGAATAAGCTGTAGCCATGACCAATATCAGAATAGAAAAGCCGGGTGAGGGGGTTTTTGTAGTGAAGATTGGTCCCAACCGGGCCATTGCAGAGAAAGAACTAAAAGAATTCATTGCTGGCCGCGCGTATGTGCGATATGTCGATCACTTTAATCCCAACAATCAAATCATTGAAATAAAAACCGAAAGTCAGGCAGGGGGTCCATCCGCCTGATTTCTACAAAATGTAAGCAGCGGTAAGTTTTTTCAGGCTCTCCAATTCATCTTTTTCCATGGCAGTGCTTTTTACCTTCAACATCAGTTCAAAAAGCACATCCTGGCTGAAACCTAAATTCGCCGCCACCTGGGCGCAATATTTAATTTCGTCACGGTAGAGTTTTCCATCGATTTTCATCAGCTGCACAAGATGAAAGATATAGTCGAATTTCTCCTCACCCGACAAATCATCCGCCGTGACTACCTCATGATCTCCACTGAACATGGGCAGGATTTCCGCGATCAACATGTGGTTGGCCTGCCCGATGTTAATTATATATTGACGTTCTTTTTCCGCCACCTCACCATCAACGCGGGCAAGGTTCACTAAAAGTTTCATTTGCTGGAGGCTGGCCATGACAATGGGTTTGGATAACCCAAAAGTCAGCAGAAACGGGGGCATTTCAAATCTACAGGAATTTTTTTAGCCACAGATTCCAAAGTTTACACGGACCAAAATCTGTGTCATTGCCACTGTCTTTGGCCAAGGAAACAAAACCAACTACTTCAATTATCTTACACGAATGAATTTCCTCGCTCACGCCTACCTCTCCGGCAACAACCCTCAGGTCATGGTGGGGAATTTTATTGGTGATTTTATCAAGGGGCGCGATTTGCAGGGAAAATTCGGGCACGGGATCGCCCGTGGTGTCGAACTGCATCGCGCCATCGACGACTTCACGGATCATCATGAAGTCGTGCGTCATAGCAAGGCCCGGCTCTGGCCCAAGTACCGCCACTACTCGGGTGTAATCACAGACATTTTCTTTGATCACTTTCTCGCAGCAAACTGGAATACCTATTGTGAAGAGCCGCTACCCAATTACGCCGCCAGGGTTTACCAACTTGTTCTGGATCAAAAGGATATTGTGCCCGAGAGGGTCAATCAGCTGCTCCCTTACATGATGCGCGACAACTGGCTGGTGAATTACGGAAAAATTGAAGGTATTCGTCGTGCCCTGAGCGGGATGGCCCGGCGAGCCACCTTTGTCTCGAAGATGGAAGAGGCTACCGAGGATCTAAAAGTTTCCTACGACGGCTTTCAACAAGATTTTGATCGGTTCTTTCCTGAATTGAAGAAATACGCTGATGAATGGCTCCGTTTGAATCCGTGAGCGAATCAGAAAGTATATCTTTTGTAAAAGATTCTTTTCACAAACTCAACAATTACCAGGTACGCCACCACCAGTCCAAGGATGGATAATACCATTTCTGCTGGCAGTGGACTCAATTTAAAGTAATGATGGAAAGGTGAATACGGCACCCACCAGCCGATGACTACACACAACAATGTGCTGATAATGACAGATCGGCTGGCCGTACTTTGAATAAATGGAATTTTCTGTGTCCTGATCAAATGTATTACCAACGTTTGTGTAGTCAATGACTCAAGAAACCAGGCCGTCTGGAACTGTGATTCCGTTGTGTGAAATACATGATAGAACAAATAGAACGTGATCAGGTCAAAAACGGAACTGACGATTCCGAATGTAATCATGAAACTTTTCAAAAAGCTCAGGTTCCATTTTTTGGGAGATGCAATAAAGGATTCATCCACTTTGTCGGAGGGGATAGTCACCTGTGAAAAATCATAAATGAAATTATTCAGCAGGATTTGTGTCGGCAACATGGGCAGGAATGGCAGGAAGACTGCGGCCGCAGCCATCGAAAACATATTGCCGAAGTTGGAACTCAATCCCATCTGAATATACTTCACCGTATTGGCAAACGTCTTACGTCCTTCCAGCACCCCGTCCTTCAGGATCAACAAACTTTTGTCCGTAAGAATGATGTCAGCAGATTCCTTGGCTACATCGGTGGCATTGTTCACCGAAATACCCACATCCGCCATCTTCAGCGATGGCGCGTCGTTGATGCCATCACCCATGTAACCAACCGTATGTCTGGCTTTGATGGCATGCAGTACCCTGTTCTTCTGGTCGGGAGAGAAACGCGCAAAGATGGTGGTGATCTCCGCCCGGACCTGTAAGGCATCATCTGTCATGTGATCCATTTCATCCCCATGCATCACACCTTTCAGGGGCAAGCCAATCGTAGTTGCGATTTTTTGGGCTACCAAATGGTTATCGCCTGTAATAATCTTTACCTCGATCCCCGCCTTCATCAGGGATTGAATGGCTTCTGCTGCTTCATCCTTTGGTGGATCCAGGAAAGAAACAAACCCAAGAAACTTCAGGTTTTGCTCCGCATCCTTGGTGTAATGAGTCGTTTGCGTATCACCTTCGCGCGTAGCAATGGCCACCACTTTAAACCCATCCTGACTCAAAGCCGTATACTGATCGTTGAATTTCTTTAGATCCCCGGGCTCTAATTGCCGGCATGACTTAAGAATCTCCTCTGGTGCACCCTTGGTAATAATGAAATGCAATTCTCCCCTGCTCACCACCACACTCATTTTCTTACGGAAAAAATCAAAAGGCACTTCGTCCAACTTTTGATATGGACTCGTATCGACATCTTTATACACGAGCATAGCATCATCCAATGGATTCTTCATACCCGACTGGTAGAAACTGTTTAGGTAGGCGAATTCTTTAACCTTCGCATCCGGCTGTCCGTCGAGGTCAGTGCACTTCACCACCGTGATCTTGTCCTGGTTGAGCGTGCCGGTCTTATCAGTGCAGAGTACATCCATGCTGCCGAAGTTTGGAATGGAGGTAAGCCGTTTGACAATCGCCCCCCGCTTCGCCATCTGCTGTGACCCCCGGGCCATGCTCACCGACATGATCATCGTCAGCAATTCGGGTGTAAGTCCAACAGCAACCGCCATGGCAAACATGAATGCCTCCAGCCAATTGTGTTTGAAGACACCATTGATGACGAAAATAAACATCACGAGCAGGATCGTCACACGCATCACCAGGTAGCCAAACTGCCTGACCCCGTGACTGAAACTCGTCTCCTGATCCGGCAGGGTAAGTTTGGAAGCAATTTTTCCAAACTGCGTGTGCATACCGGTCTTCACCACCAGAACGGTTGCCGAACCTGACACCACGTTGGTTCCCATCAACACCATGTTGTCCATGGCATCCAGTGATGTTGGCAATGTTGGCAGAGCAGCACTACCTTTTTCTTTTGGAAATGATTCCCCGGTGAGCGACGATTGGTTTACAAAAAAATCCTTTGCTTCTGTTACCCTCCCATCGGCGGGTACAATCTTGCCGGCATTCAGCATGATGATATCACCCGGACAAAGTTCTTCGGAATTGATTTCCTCCTCCTTGCCGCTTCTTACCACCCTGACTTTATTCTTCACGGTGTCTCGGAGCTTCTTTGCTGCGTTGTGTGCACCTTTCTCTTCAAAGAAATCAAGTACAGCGCTGATGATCACGATGCAGGAAATGATCACCGCATTCGTGATATCACCTATCGCGAAAGAGACGGCAGATGCAAAAAGTAAGATAATAACCAACGGACTTCTGAAATGCCCCAGGAACTCACGCACAATCCCAACTTGCTGCGTGCTTGACAATTCATTACGGCCTGCCGCTGCCCTCCGCTTATCCGTCTCTTCTGTGGTTATCCCTTGTCTCGAGCTTTGCAATTTCTCATAGGCCTGCGCTTCGGTGAGTGTCGTGAAGGGAAACAGAGAATCATCGGTATTATGCATCGGCCTTTTGCTGAATTGAGGATAAATCCCTTAATTTTCCTTCAATTTACAACAGTTTCAAGGCAATGGCGACGAAGTTATCCGTAAAGTCATTTTTTAACTCGCTCGACACGCGAGACATCATCATCAAGTACCTCGTGATCATCTTTCTGGGGTTGGTTATTTTTTATTTCGATGACCAGGAAATTGTCGATCCCACTGTCAACACCTGGTTTATCCTTATTCTCGCGTTGGGGAAGGTGTTCTTCTTTGTGAATCAGAGCCTGCGCAAGATCAGCCACGTAATTGACAAGAATGTCGCCTATTTCAGATTCCTGATTTTCATGACGGTCAATATTCTTGCTGTGATCATTTCTTTCGGAGTGGATTTCTTTTGCCTCTACACCATTGATCCAACCAACTTTACTGGTCCTGCCGAACCACATGGTATTCCAGGACTCCTGTTTGAATTTATCTATCTCAGCATGTTGGGATTCAACAACCTTGGGTTCTATGACGTCACGCCGATCAGTATGGTTGCGAAAACGCTGGTCATGATCGAAATACTGATCTATTACTTTACGATCATTCTCATCCTCTCGGACTTCATCAGTCTTAGAGATTCCATTTTAGAGGAACGCCTGACGAGAGCACAGAAAAAGACACAGGAAAAGTCCTAGTCTGGAGAGGCTATAGCTTCTGGTTATTCGTGCTGAAAATTGAACTAAGCCTTCGCATAGAAATCGATTCTCGTCTCTTTAGCGCCTAATGAAACGAGATAGCCTTCAACGGCCTTCGCTGTCTCCCCACCCTTCCTGGCATGATGAAGCATGGTAAATCCGTGTGGACCCTTGGAATTGAGAAGTCCGGGATTGAAGGTCAAAATATTTTTCACGGTATCAAGATGCCCGAGCATACAGGCGAGATAAACATTGTACCTGGCCCCTTTGCCAAGTAAATAGTTTGCAATCTCCTTGTTGCCGACATGTCCTGCGGCCTCTATACCGGATTCGAAATCTCCCCCACCCCAATCGTAAGAGACATGGAGCAATAAATGATCATTCTCCAGCATTTCTTTCACGCGGGCAAAATTTCCATGCGACACACGCACAAACTCCTGGACAGTTTCAATTTTGATGGGTGCAGGTTTGGCAGGTTCCTGTTGCGCGTTTGCCACCAGGGAAGGCAACAGCAACGCGGAACTTCCGATGAGGGATTTCTGAAGAAAGACTGAACGGTTCATGGGTTATGAGGTTTGAAGAAGTCAACGATAAGGGCAAGATTTTGGACGGACGCCGTTCATTTAGATTTTTAAATTTATTTTAGCGGTCAAATCCTATGACCAACGATCCGGAACTCGACGGGAAGTACCTTGGCACCATCTCCCGGGACTTTGTAAAGGTAGCCGATACGCTGAAAGATGCATCCTACCAGATACGCAAGGCAGGCTTCGCTTACCCGATCTTCCCCATCTCCCAGGAGGACCAACCCATCGGCAACCTGCTGATCGGAAAGAACGAACTTAAATTAGACTGGAGTTATTTCGCTTCCTTCCTGGATGAGTTTGTGCAGCGAGAACTCGTGGCAAAGGAGAAAGAAGAAGATTTTAAGAACACATACAAAGATCCTGATGAATTCTGTTGCCTGTTTGTGATTGACAAGGCTTTTACACGATTTGTTTTTATACCTTATCCTGAGGACTAGTCCAGACTTGTTCCATGATCGGTCCAAGTCCGCAACTGGCGCAAGTGTTCCGCAGGGACACTTGTGACTCTCATCTTTGCAGTCTTCAGACTGCCCAACCGTGCCCCTATAGTAACATCACTTCCAACAATATCTTGGCTTTCCTGCTTCCATACGATACTGAAAGATAATCCACAGGCGATAAACCAAACCTTTATTAAGAGGATTTTGGTGGATGGATACGTCATCTGAGTCAGTGGTTTTTCAGATAACCATGATGGCTGGGATTGAAATACGTAAGTCATAGACTTGTTCCATGATCGGTCCAAGTCTCTCTCTGCCCAAAGGCCGATCGCGCAAGACTTGAACCAGGCGCTCCCTTCTGGGAAGACTTGAGCTAGATTGGGTATTCTTGAACACGAACGAGTCCACGATGAATCACTTGTAACTTTAAGGCCAGAAAATCTCCCTAGATCTTACAAAACGATAAATTGTCTCGAACTGATTC
>JANYHW010000107.1 GCA_025358885.1 Cytophagales bacterium
GGTTGGGAACAAGTTGGGCCAGGGAAATTTGTGGTTGAGGATGGAAAGCTGAAAACAATTGGAGGGATGGGCATGATCCTTTATCCCGCACAAAAATTTAGTAATGCTGTCATTCGCGTGGTGTACACAGTTAAAGACAATGACTCCAACTCAGGCGTCTTCATCAGGATACCAGAGAAGCCTGCAGATGAATGGACAGCCGTCAACAAAGGCTACGAAGTACAAATCGACAATGGCGTACGGCATGTCGGTGGAGAATATCACAGTTCGGGAGTGCTATACTCTTTGACAAAAGCGATGTCTCATCCTCAAAAGAAAGCGGGAGAATGGAATGAACTCGAGATCACCCTCGATGGGCTGCGAACGATTGTGGTGCTGAACGGACAGAAGGTAACAGACTACACCGAAGGAGACCCCGTCCCACCGAAGACACGCGACTTCGAACCTAACCGTGGAACGCGGCCGCTGGAGGGGTTCATCGGACTGCAGAACCATGATGATCTTTCGACAGCGTATTTCAAGGAAATTGCTGTCAGGAAATTAAAAACTGCGAATTGACCCGCAGCTCAGCTCTAATTTCTTTGCATCGTGATTATTTACCCAATTCTTAATTCTTAATTTTTTAATTCTTAATCCCCCCGAATGAATAGAATCATTTTCGTCGCCTTTATTAGTCTGATGTTGTGCACAACGGTGCCCGCACAAACGAAGATTCAAAATCTGATGTGCGAAAACCTTTCCAATCCATTGGGAATTGATAAGTCGCAACCCCGGTTCAGTTGGGAACTGGTTTCGGAAAAACGGAATGTGATGCAGATCGCCTACGAGGTACAGGTAAGTACAGATGCCGTCATGACTGGAAAGGGGATGATCTGGAGTCCTGGTAAAGTGATGTCTGATCAGTCGGTATATATTGCCTATGGAGGTCCTTTGTTGCAATCCGGGAAAAAATATTTTTGGAGAGTCCGCATTTGGGACAATCAGGGAAAAGTTTCGGCATGGAGTGCGCCTGCGATGTGGCAAATGGGCATTCTAAATCCTACAGACTGGAAGGCAAAATGGATTCAGGCAGACTACAATGAAGATAGCGTGAACCAACCTAGTCCACTTTTTCGCAAGACATTCAATACGTCGAAGAAGATCAGATCAGCAACTGCCTTTATCACTGCCCATGGCCTGTACGAGGCAAGCATCAATGGAAAACGTATCGGTGATGCGTACTTAACTCCTGGGTGGACGTCGTATAACAAACGCCTGCAATACCAGGCTTATGATGTTACAGCCCTGCTCACACAAGGCGTCAATGGAGTAGGTGTCACCCTGGCCAATGGGTGGTACAGGGGATTTATCGGATTCTCAGGGCAAAAAAAATATTATGGCAAGGACCTGTTGCTCTTGTTTCAGCTTGCAATAATCTATGAGGATGGGAGTGAGGAGACAGTCATTTCGGATGAGTCGTGGAAGTCTTCTACCGGCAGCATCACCAGTTCTGAGATTTACCATGGAGAATCCATTGATGCGAGGAAGGAAAAGACAGGTTGGATGAATGCCCAATATAATGACAGTGATTGGTCATCGGTCAATGTCAGGGAAGCGGATAAGACCATTCTTGTGGCTACAGAAAATGAACCGATCAGAATGCATGAAAAATTCAAAGCATTAAAGTTGATCATGACCCCTAAGGGTGAAAAGGTTATTGACTTTGGACAAAATCTGGTAGGATGGGTCCAATTAAAGGTCAGGGGCAATGCAGGAGACAAAGTTACGCTCTATCACGCTGAAGTGTTGGATAAGGAAGGAAACTTCTATACCGATAATTTGCGCCCTGCCAGGCAACAGAATTCCTATATCCTGAAAGGTGGTGCAGAAGAATTCTTTGAACCGCATTTTACTTTTCAAGGTTTCCGGTATGTCAGGGTGGAAGGCCTTCCGGGCGTTATAAACCTGGAAAACTTTACCGCTGTGGCCTTGTATTCAGATATGAAAACCACGGGTGAATTCAGTTGCTCCAATCCGCTTATTAATCAGTTACAACATAATATTCAATGGGGACAAAAGGGAAATTTCCTGGATGTGCCCACCGACTGCCCGCAACGGGACGAGCGTTTAGGATGGACAGGAGATGCGCAGGCATTTTCGCGCACTGCAACTTTTAATATGGATGTCCATAATTTCTTTAGCAAGTGGCTCAAAGACGTGGCCGCAGATCAGATCAATGGAAGCGTTCCATTTGTGGTGCCCAATGTGCTTGGACCCGGAGCCGCAGGATCAGCAGGCTGGGCCGATGCAGCCACGATTGTTCCATGGAACATGTACCTCGCGTATGGCGACAAACGAATCCTGGAGCAACAATATGAAAGCATGAAAGCCTGGGTCGGCTTCATGGAAAGGAATAGCAACGATTATTTATGGAACAAAGGATTTCATTTTGGCGACTGGTTGTTCTACCGGCCGGAAGATGACAATGATGGTAGATCCGCGGTCACGGACAAATACCTCATTGCACAAGCTTTCTTTGCACATTCAACACAATTGGTCATCAACGCATCAACTGTTCTTGGAAAGTCAGATGACGTTGCCAGGTATCAGACGCTTCTCAAAAATGTCAAGGGTGCATTTGTGAAGGAATACACAACTGCAAGCGGACGACTGGTGTCAAGTACACAAACAGCGCTGGTTTTGGCTCTCAATTTTGATTTGCTTCCTGAGGGGCTGCGCCAACAGGCTGCGGAGAGACTGGTTCAAAACATTAAGTCCTATGATAATCACCTCACGACAGGATTTTTGGGAACCCCATACCTGTGCCATGTTCTTACACGGTTCGGTTACACCGACGTGGCGTACACACTGCTAATGCAGGAATCTTATCCATCGTGGCTGTATCCGGTAAAAATGGGGGCCACCACCATTTGGGAAAGATGGGACGGCATCAAACCTGATGGCACGTTCCAGACTCCCAATATGAATTCATTCAATCACTACGCTTACGGCGCTATCGGAGATTGGATGTATAGAACGATAACAGGAATTGATACATATGAAGATGCGCCCGGTTATAAGCATTTACGAATCAAGCCGCATACAGGAGGCAACCTTACCTTTGCGAACGCGGATTTGAAAACCTATTATGGTCAGGCAAGTTCTCATTGGAAGGTGGAGAATGGAATTCTATACATGGATGTAGTGATACCTGCCAATTCTACAGCTACTGTGTTTGTGCCGGCCGCATCGGTATCTGAAATATCAGAAAGCGGGCAGCTTGTCAGTTCTTCCAAAGAAGTTAAGTCAACAGGTGCTGAAGAGGGCTATGTCGTTCTGCAAATAGGGTCGGGGTCCTATCATTTCACCGTTCGCCCAAACGCCAGGTAGTATTGGAAGAGTAAGAGGATCATGCAAATCATTCTGGGCGTCGTTTTTCATTTTATCGGAGGCTTTGCTTCAGGTAGTTTTTATGTGCCCTTCAGTAAAGTCAAGGGATGGTCTTGGGAAAGCTATTGGATCATTGGTGGTTTATTTTCCTGGCTGATCGTTCCGCCACTGGCAGCCTGGCTTACACTTCCCGGGTTTTCTGAAATTATTCAGGCGACTTCATACAGCACCTTGAGATTTACATTCCTTTTTGGGGTGTTGTGGGGTATTGGCGGCCTCACCTACGGTCTTGGTGTCCGCTACCTTGGAATGTCCCTGGGAAATTCTGTGGTGCTCGGATTTTGTTCGGCATTTGGTGCATTGGTTCCCTCCATCTACTATCACTTTTCCCCATCCGAAGGAAAAACGACCATCCAGGAATTGTTCACAACAACCTGGGGCCGTGTTGTACTTGCCGGTGTCGCGCTTTGTTTGTTTGGAATTTACATCTGTGGAAAAGCAGGACTCTTAAAAGAACGCGAGCTTTCCGAAGCCGACAAGAAGAAGAGTGTGACAGAATTCAGCCTGACGAAAGGCCTTGTTGTGGCAGTTTCCTCGGGCATTCTCAGCTCATGTTTCAACTTCGGTATTGAGGCGGGTAAACCGATGGCGGAAACTGCTGTCGCTTCCGGATTGAATCCATTATTCCAGAACAACGTCACCTACGTGGTCCTGTTATGGGGAGGATTGCTCACCAATCTTGTCTGGAGCCTGATTCTCAACCTCAGGAACCATTCATTTGGAGATTATGCAAATTCCTCGACTCCTATCGTGAGGAATTATTTATACTCCGCTGCCGCGGGTACAACATGGTTCCTCCAATTTTTTTTCTATGGGATGGGAGAGAGCAAACTTGGCAATGGCGCGAGCTCATGGATATTACATATGGCCTTTATCATCCTGGTCGCCAATGGGTGGGGTATCGCATTAAAAGAGTGGAAGGGGGTAAGCAAGAAGACCAGATTGACCATTGGAATGGGGATCACCACCATTATTCTTTCCGTTCTGCTGGTGGGCTATGGAAATTCAATCAAATGAGATCAAGGATTTTTTTAACTTTAATTCATGTCTGTGAGTACAAAATCTTTTGAACATGTAAGTTACTTGTGGGATGAGTCGAAGGCGGCCGCTTTGGCTGGAGATGAAGTAGCCTTGTTGGTGTACAGGTCCAATTTATTGGGCGCTGACTTGCGTATCACCAATTACGGCGGAGGTAATACTTCATGTAAGGTCATGGCTAAAGACCAGATAACAGGTTCGGATACAGAAGTGATGTGGGTAAAAGGTTCCGGGGGTGACCTCGGTACGATGAATAAAAACGGGCTGGCAGCCTTATATGTTGACCGGTTGAATGGCTTGAAAAAAATTTATCAGGGACTTGCCCACGAAGACGAGATGGTAGAACTCTTTGAACATTGCATTTATGATCTATCTTCGAAGACCCCGTCGATCGATACGCCGCTTCATGCTTTTCTTCCTTTCAAACATATTGACCACCTTCATCCCGATGCGGCCATTGCGATCGCGGCCGCGAAGGATGGAAAGAAAATAACACAGGAATTATTTCAAGGAACCATAGGTTGGGTGGAATGGCAAAGACCAGGATTTGACCTGGGACTGAAACTTAAAAAGTGCCTGGACGAAAATCCGGGCATCCGCGGGATCATCCTCGGCTCTCATGGGTTATTTACCTGGGGAAATACGTCGTACGAAAGTTATGTGAATACCTTGGAGGTGATAGAGAAATGCGCGGCGCATATCAGCAAGAACCAGGGTAAGCGCGGTCCGGTGTTTGGTGGGGCCAAATTGAATTCAACCGATAAGCCTCAACGGTTAAGATATGCCGCTGCCCTTGCGCCCCTGCTCCGCAGTTTATGTTCAAGTCAGGTGCGAATGATCGGTAACTTCACCGATGACAACAGTGTCCTGGAATTCATTAACTCTAAAGATTTTCAGCGCCTTGTGCCAATGGGCACAAGTTGCCCCGACCATTTTCTGCGAACCAAGATCAGCCCTCTGGTACTGGACCTTGACATCAAGGAAGCTTTGGGTGAACCCAAAGCGATCCTGGAGAAACTCAAGCCGCAGTTTGAAGCTTATCGCAAGGCGTATGCTAATTATTACGAACAGTGTAAGCATCCGAACAGTCCCGCCATGCGTGACACCAATCCGGTGGTTATTCTTTTTCCGGGAATTGGGATGTTCACTTTTGCCAAAGACAAGCAGACGGCACGAGTCGCAGCCGAGTTTTATTTGAATGCCATCAATGTAATGAGGGGTGCAGAGGCAATATCGTCTTACACGGCGTTGCCACGGCAGGAAGCATTTAATATAGAATACTGGTTGCTGGAGGAAGCTAAACTTCAGCGGATGCCCAAACCTAAATCCCTTACGGGAAAGATTGCTTTCATTACAGGGAGTGGCGGAGGAATTGGCAAGGCGATAGCGAGAAAATTCATTGAAGAAGGTGCCTGCGTACTTATCAATGACAACGATGCGGATCGATTAAGGAATGCGGACGAGGAATTCAAGTCACAATTCGGAAGGGATGCACATGCTGTCGCTCTTGTGGATGTCATGAAGAGTGATCAGATCCTGGAAGCCATGAAAGTATCCTGTATCGCTTTTGGCGGCGTTGATATTATTGTGAACTGTGCCGGGATTTCCATTTCAAAACCTTTGGAAGAACACACTGAGCAAGACTGGGATCTTTTGTATGATATCCTGGTAAAAGGACAATTTTTGATTACACAATCTGGCGTGGAGGTGATGCGCAAACAGCATATGGGAGGTGATGTGATCAACATTGTAAGCAAGAACGCTTTGGTTTCTGGACCCAACAATGCGGCGTATGGTTCTGCGAAAGCGGCGCAGTTACACCTGAGCAGACTGAATGCAGCAGAACTTGGTTCAGACAAAATCCGGGTCAATGCGATAAACCCTGATGCGGTTATTTCAGGTAGCAAGATTTGGGAAGGAGCCTGGGCAGAAGGTCGTGCGAAAGCCTATGGGGTGAAAGTGTCGGAACTTCCGGCGTTCTATGCGAAGCGAACGTTGCTAAATGAAGTCATTCTCCCTGAAGACATAGCCAATGCCTGTTTTGCATTGGTGGGCGGTCTTTTGAATAAATCAACAGGGAATGTGTTAAATGTTGATGGAGGGGTCGCCTCTGCTTTTGTACGATGACGAACAAAAGAATTGCCTTTAAAATGAAACTGCATCCCGGACGGGAAGAAGAATACAGACGCAGGCACGATGCCATTTGGCCGGAGCTGAAAGAATTGCTGAAGACAGCTGGAATCCAGGATTACTCTATTTTTCTGGATGAACAGACCTTGACATTATTTGGTGTGCTGAAGATTACAGAAGGGAAGTCCCTTGACCGCTTGCGCGAAAAAGTGGTTATGAGAAAGTGGTGGGACTCTATGAAAGACATCATGGAAACCAACCCCGATGGTTCGCCTGTCAGTATTCCGCTCAAAGAAGTTTTTTACATGCCCTGAACCGGTTGTATGCAAATTGAAAGAGAAGAGATTGAAGCACACAATGATCGGCTTATCACCAGCCATCGAAAGAGTTACAACGCACTTTCGTCCGGTATCCCGGATGTACAATCCGTGATTGATAAGCTGATGAACTTTCAGATAGCCATTCCGAGTTGGGCGCTGGGAACGGGAGGCACACGGTTTGGAAGATTTGCCGGCGGCGGTGAACCACGCAGCCTGGAAGAAAAGATTGAAGACGTTGGGTTGCTGCACGCAATCAATCGCTCGAGTGGAGCCATTTCTCTGCACATACCGTGGGATATTCCAACCAATGTCAAGGCCGTCCGGAAACTAGCAAATCACCATGGCCTGCGGTTTGATGCCGTCAACTCCAACACTTTTCAGGATCAGCCACAGCAGAAACTCAGCTATAAATTTGGCTCCCTTCACCATGTGAAGAAAGCGGTTCGTCAGCAGGCGATCAGGCACAACATTGAAGTCATCCGGCATGGACAGGCGCTCGGCTCCACCGCCCTCACCATTTGGCTGTCGGATGGATCGTGCTTCCCGGGTCAGCTGAATTTCAGGGAGGCCTTTCAGCGCACACTGGAAAGCCTGCGAGAGATCTATGCCGCTTTGCCGCGGAACTGGAAAATGTACATTGAATACAAAGCCTTCGAACCAAATTTCTACTCCATGAGCGTTGGAGATTGGGGGCAATCTTATCTTTTCGCCAGCAAGCTCGGCCCCAAAGCGTTCACGCTGGTAGACCTCGGGCATCACTTGCCCCACGCCAATATTGAACAAATCGTTTCGCTGCTGTTGATGGAAAAGAAATTGGCCGGGTTCCATTTCAATGACTCAAAATACGGCGATGACGACCTTACAGTAGGCAGCATTAATCCATATCAATTGTTTCTGATTTTCAATGAACTGGTGGAGGGAATGGATGCGAATAAAATGGACCATGCCAGGGACCTTAGCTGGATGATAGACGCATCACACAACGTGAAAGATCCATTGGAAGACCTGATGCAATCTGTTGAAGCCATCAAGATTGCCTATGCCCAGGCTTTGCTGGTGGACAGAAAAACATTGACGAAGGCTCAGGACGCCAATGATGTAGTGAAAGCACAAGAGGTACTTCAGCAAGCCTACCGCACGGATGTCAGACCGCTGATCGCAGAATCCAGGATACTTTCCGGCGGTGCCGTTCAGCCGGTTACATTATACCGTGATCTGAAAGTTCGGGAAAACCTGATAAAGGAAAGAGGATCCAGGGTCCAGGCTACCGGACTGTAATATGGCCGCAGTTCCAGCCATCGCTATTCTTGATATTGGGAAGACAAACAAGAAATTTCTCCTGTTCGATGAGTCTTACAACCTTGTACATGAGAGATCAAAGGAGAATGTTGAGATCACGGATGAAGATGGATTTCCATGCGAGGATATCAAGGCGATCACAGGATGGATAAGACGTTCCCTGGTTGAATTTCCAGACGGCAAGAAATTCAAAATCAAAGCCATCAACATATCGGCCCATGGTGCAGGTCTCGTTCACTTGGATGCGCGGAGCAATGTATTAATGCCATTGTACAATTATTTGAAACCCTATCCGGAGTTACTAAGAAAAAGGTTTTATGATACGTACGGTGACGAGGTGTCAATCTCGAAGACTACCGCTTCTCCCGCGTTGGGTAATCTGAACGCAGGCCTACAGTTATATAGGATTAAGCATGAACGGCCCTATGATTTTGAAAAAATACGATACTCGCTCCACCTGCCGCAATACCTTAGCCACCTATTCACCCAAGAAGCATTTTCCGACATTACCAGCATTGGATGCCATACTTGCCTGTGGGACTTTGAAAAACATGATTATCACCCATGGGTCCATCAAGAGGGGATTTATCTAAAATTGGCACCCATTACTTCAACCGATACCGCTATAACCATTGAGCGGAACGGGTATCCGGTTGTGGTTGGTATAGGGCTGCATGATAGTTCGGCGGCCCTTATTCCATACCTCAAGCAATTTGACGAATCATTCGTCTTGCTGTCAACAGGGACATGGAACATTACTCTCAATCCTTATAACAAGGCACCGCTTTCTGAAGACGAGTTGGAGAAAGATTGCTTGTGCTACATGAGTTATGAAGGAAAGCCGGTGAAGGCTTCGCGCCTGTTTGCCGGCCAAGTGTACAGTGATCATTTGTTGAGCTTGGCAGAACATTTCCACAAGAAACCTGAATACACCAGCGCAGTTTTGTTTGATGAAGCACTCTCTATGAAGGTGATGAAAGAGCCTAAGGCCATCCCTTTTGATCCACAGTATTTGCTCACCGGAGATTTCTTTCAAACTCCATTGTCCGACTATCCTTCATTTGAGGTTGCCTATCACCACCTTCTCCACGATCTGGTCGCGCTTCAATTTGAGTCTACTTCGCTGGTGCTCAATACGGATACAAAGAAGTTATTTGTAGATGGTGGCTTCTGCAGGAATGGGATTTTCATGAATTTGCTCAAAATGTATTTCCCTTCTCTGGAAGTCTATGCCGCGAACACTCCTCATGCGTCCTCCCTCGGCGCTGCTATGGTGATACATGAATCCTGGAACAAGGAGGTGATGAGAAAGGATATAGTTGAAGTAACCAGGATATAGGACACAATTTTACCTGAAGCAGGTATGTTGAATGTCATTGTTGCCAAAGGAAAATTTGCCTAATATTATTCACTACAACCGCATACCAATACCTTCAACTATAATTGCCAATTTATGAGACAACTGCTCATACTCTTTCTATTCATCGCACATCAATCTGGTGCCTGGATCTACCCCGAACACCGTCGCATTGCCCTGCTCGCCATTCAAAAGCTCAGTCCGGAGCGACGCGCAATCCTGGACCGGCTCTGGCTTGAGGGTAGGGCAGGGTTCACGAACCGGCTCTCGGAATCCATTATCGAACCCGACCAGGGGATGGAGCCTACCCATTTGGACTATGCTTCGTGGGCGGCTATTTCCGGTGACCACAGTTGCTCACCTGATGATATGTTAAAGATTGTGTTGAAGTCGGATTGGATCATGAAGGTGGCAGATATCGCGGCGAAACTTCAGATCAAAATCGAACAATCGAAATCAAGAAGTCAGCACATCAATGCGATCCGCGATTCTGATATCAGGCTGCAGCGGGTAGACCCTGAATATGCTACCCGGGCCGGTTCCAATAATGTGCATTTTCTGCTGGCACGTGCGAAGGTGGATACTGATCCGGCGGAGTACCTAAAGTCGTGCCTCGCTCCCGGCGCGGAGCTGAACGCATTGGGCGCGTATTCATGGTTTCACATGAGTGCGATGTTTAAGGCAGCGCGCTATGCTCATGAAAGCCTGACTCCCGAGGAGAAATCCGCATTGATTCTCTCTGCGCTGGCCGACGAAGCCTTTGCTCTGCACTTTCTTGAAGATGTATACGCTTCAGGACATACGGCGGGAACCTGGGGCGCAGCATCCGTGAGAAAAGGGACGCATGACTTTTACAATGAAAAGGGTCTTGAGATAGTCACCTGGGATGGGCGCCGGATGATCTCCCTGGGTGATGCTTTTATGCGGCCAGTGGATGCTGACTTTGCCGCCGAGAATGTCCGGCTTAGCCTCGAACAATTGATTAAGGCGGCCTCAGGGGAATGGTCGCTTGACTATGTGGGAGACAACATTTCCTCGGTCAACAATCCTGATACATTAAATGTCTGCGAGAACAATTATATGTTTCCGCGCATGAGGAATGAGGCGGCGTCAGAAGGGAAAATCAGAGTTCAGGATTTTTTGCGCGATGTGCTGATTAAGACGCCTGTCCCCGGGCTGGCCACGGGTCTGGGTGAGATACCAAGATTTCGTTCAGAACTTGGAATGTTTATCGGGCTTTCCAGCGCTTTGAATTATACTTCAGTCAATGGAGGTTTTGGTGTGAATCAAACTCACCTGGGAGGTGTTGGTGGCATCGAAGCCAACGCGAGGTTTGGCTTCGGACTGGATGGTGTGTTGAACCAGGCAGGTGACGGCCTCGTCTTTTTACAATTGGGTCTTGTGCAAGACGCATCCTCCACAAACAAGTTTGATTATTCAAATGCTGCGATTCCGCCGGGAGCTATCCCTGCCGCGATTCCCGGGCGGCCCGGATACAATGTGAGGTTGCGCTTGCCGTTCTGGCTCATTCCGGGTGACTTGCTCATCGCGGGACCGATTCTTGCTCTCACTTCACCCAAAACGATGGCGAAGATGGCTGTGGCTGCCGGCAACGGCGGAGCCATACCCTGGCAGTCTGGTATTGCTACACCGATCGGACGCTTTCAGTTTGTGCTCGGCAGGGAGGTGGGTGTCACATTCTACACGAGAAGAGAAAACGGAATCCTGGTATCGACACCGGGTGGATCAACGCAATTGCTTTCTTACAGCTCTACAAAATTTGATTTTCCCATCATTGAGTTCAGGCCTTTCCGGACTTTTTCTATTGACCAGACGTCGAGCCTTATGGTACAACTCACAGCAGGTTTTGATATTCCGCATGGTGAATCTGTTATTTTACCTGTTGGGAGCACAACACCCGAGCTCAAGACCGTGTGGAACGTTGGGGCGAGAATCATATTCGATTGGAGGCGATATTTCTAGACCTTCGAATTTGCAAGGTACTGGATTGCGACAATGGGCGTGAAATAGGTTGAATTGAGTTTGTAGCCTGAATTTCTTGCCGATTATTCGTAATAATTGACTCAAAATCGCGATATTCACTGACTATTGTCATTCTTTTGACTGGAGATTTTGATCTGCTTTGAGGTGAAATCGACTTCGTCTAAAATCATATTCGCATGAAAGATTTAGTCCTATTGTCTGTAACCACGGATTCAAGTCTGGCTGTGGGTGCTGTTGCCTTCCTGGTTCTTGCCGTACTCATTTTGATCTATCATGAGATCAGGGTCATGATGGTGAAGAATGACAAAGACCGATATGATTATGTCAACACCCATGAGATACGATATTTCTGGTATGCAGTTATTGCATTCATCGCCGCAGCCGCATTATACCTCGATAACGTGGTGGTCTCCTTGCTTCCCGTGGATCCGGATGTTCTTATTTATGTACGGTTGTTTTTCCTCGCCGCATTTTCAGTCGTCATCTATTTATTTCTTTCTTATCCCATTCGGATCCTGTACCCGCGCGTCATCGAGCGCAGGCTGACCAGGATTCGCAACAAGACCCGGGTTTCACCAGCCGGCAATGTGATGAGGAAACTGAGTGAAGAAGAAGAGGCCGTTCACCTCGAGAAGAGCGAGGTCGATGCCCAGGCCAGCAGGGTTCATTCGGTAGAATATGATGTGTGGGTGGATGAGAAGACCGGGTACAAGCAAGTGGAAAAATACATGGGCTACCAGCACTCGGAAAAGTGTGTGGAGTGTGGATTCTATACCATGAAGGTACACGAAGAAGAGATCAGGAGGCAACCCACTTCTTCAGAAGAAGGCTTGCTCGTAAAACATTACCGCTGCAGTTATTGCAAGCACCGCGAGGCCAGGGAAGTCGTGATTGCCAAACTATCCTCGAATACGTAAGAATAGAAGCGTTAACCCATAGTGACAGTTACCCGCGCAATCATCGCCCCGGGGATTTTTGTCTGCATCGATTTATTTTGTTTTTGGGATGCCAATATCCGCCATCAAGAAGCAACTTCATGCCCTTTGCCAGGTGTATATAAACGACCGGATTGCTTCGGCACAGGAGGCAATGCGGATGGCCCAATCTTCCGCCAACGACGAAACGAAAAGCAGTGCCGGCGACAAGTATGAAACAGGCCGGGCCATGGCGCAATTGGAAATAGAAAAGAATAGCGCTCAATTGGCCGAAGCCTTAAAACAAAGGGAGTCACTTGAGAAAGTTCAGTCTGATCAACACTCTATGGATGTTCAAGCCGGCAGCCTGGTAATTACCAATCAGGGAAATTTCTATATTTCGATCTCAGCTGGAAAACTATTGCTTGCAGGCGTAGAATACTTCGCCATTTCCCAGGCATCTCCACTGGGATCAAAGCTGATGAAGCAAGTAAGCGGGGCTTCTCTGATTTTTAATCAGAAGGAATTTCGGATACTGGAGATTGTCTAATTCCATGTGAAATACTATACAAGTTTCAGTGAAGGCTTCACGATCTAATATCTGGTGGAGCCGGCAAACCATTATGCTCCGCGCCTTCTACTCATGCCACTCAAATTCCCTGCGATGACCTTGTATGCACCCAAAGAACAAATATCCCACAAACTACAAAGGGTGTTGCTGACAAAGCAATCTTCCAATTCAATGATAACACCCCAGCGACGAAAATCAGGAGTGATAATGTCGAGAGCATCAGCATGCCTACAATCGTGATCCACTTGCCCGGCTCTTTTTGAAATAGGGTGAAGACAATGAGCTGCCTAGCTTTTCTCTGCGTCGCTCACTTGTTCAACGAGTTCAAATATTTCTTTTTTCAGATCCCGAAACGTTTTCACAAACTCCGTGAATTGGTCTTCCAGCATGGAGTGTTCTGCACGAAATGATTCGGCGCCTGTAGTATTTGGATGATTGTCAAATTCGGCGAGGTGCTGAAGATGAGTCCGGCATTGATCGTTGAGTTTGGTGATATTCGCAGCCGCCCGCATGAGTCTGTTTCCAATGGTTCGGATGGCTTCGATGTTCTGGTCCTTCTCAAGCCAGAGGAGTTTATTCCCGGCGAGGTGACGGAAGAAGTCGACCTCGTTTGCGTAAAACTGTAAGTCGGATTGCCAATGTTTGGTGAGCGCGTATAGTTGTTGCCAGCTGGCGTGGTGGAGATAATCGCTCTTGGGTCTGATTCTGAAGTCCATGGCTGTATGTGTTTGTGATCCAAAATTACCGCTTGGCTGAGGTCAACCTATGATATTTATCAGCTTTGGGACTTATTTCAATCAGCGCAACTAACAACAGCCGCCATGGAATTTCTCTACTTTGTTGTCACCTGGTAAGACTTTTTTCCATCCACTTCTATTTCTTTGATGACGCGGAGTTGCTTCAATTCTGCAAGCAAGGCAATGAGTTTTGATTCATCCTCGGCTTTGAGATGACCCCTGATTTCCTCGTAGGATTTAACGTCATTGGGCGACTTACGAAAATTGGTGATGAAGTTCAGGATGTCAATTTTTTTCATGATTCAGTTCACTTTTGGATGCAAATTTCCATAACGGATATGATCCCCTAAGGTTACAGAATGAGATGTGTAATGGTCTCCACCATTTTTAGCAGCTAACACCTATCGGATGTTCCAACCATTCACCGGCCCTCCATGTAAGAATTTCTCCGGTGTCATTATCCCATCCCTTTTGAATACTCCGCCATCCTTCATGACAAACTTGACATTTCTCAACGCATCAATTTGGTCGAGTGGATTTCCAACCACCGCGATGAGGTCTGCCGCAAGGCCAACCTGGATGGGGCCGCGTGTATTTTCGGTCTCACTGCACTTATAGCCGTTAACGGTCATCGCGCGCAGGATATCCACATTGGGAATCTTGGCATCCTTCCACGTTTCGATAAATTCAATCGATACTTCGCCCCTTGTTTTGCCGGGCACATAATAATCGGCGTCGGTGGAGTAGGTGAGAGGCACTTTATTTTCATAGGCATTGCGAAGAAGGGCCACCGTTTTTGCATAGCGCTCCGGTGTGGTGTGTTCAGGTAACGTCATGGGTGTTTCTGTGCCGGCACGCCAGATTCCTTTCTTGGCCATGAGTTTATGCATCTCATCATTCATACCCGAATCGTGGGCAATTGACCAGATACCTGCTTCGATGGCTCGCTTTGCTCCATCCACAGTTTGAACGTGACCTTCCACTTTGAGGCCAGCCTTTGCCGCTTCGGCCATCACCAGTTTGATGTCGTCAACACTGTAACCCCATGGCTTGCAGTCGACACATATCTTGATCACTTTGGCTCCATACAATTCATTTTGCCGCACTGCTTTTACAATTTCGTCCGGAGTGTCCGCATCAATGTATTCGGGAAAGGTGATGTTCTTTCCATTGACACCCATCTCCGGCGTGGGCCAGAACTGGCCGCCAATGCCACCGATGATAATTCCTGAATTGATAATCTTCGGACCGGGTATCCAGCCTTGTTCGATGGCCAATCGCAGGGCGGTATCCGCATAGTTGCCATTGTTGCCCATGTCGCGAACGATGGTAAACCCGGACGCGAGCATTTGCATGCCGTTGGAGGCAGCCTGGATCGCCCGAAGGGCAGTGCTCTCTGTGATGTAGGTCATGTAATAGATATTTCTTTCAGGAATAACCTTGTAGGTAAGTGCCAGGTGATTGTGAGCATCGACCAGGCCGGGGAGTACGGTAAGTCCGGAGAGATCAATCACTTCGGCTCCTGCAGGGATAGTAACATTGGGACCGATGGCTTTGAATTTGCCGTTTTCAATGAGGATGATCTGGTTCTTAAGGACCGTACCGGCCGCGGGATCAACGAGTTGACCTGCTTTGATGGCCGTGACTACCGAAGCGGCAGGCTGCTGTGCAAAGCCAGGTGTTGAACAGATGACAGTCGCCATTGCGAAAGTCAGTGCGATCCTCAGAATTGATTGTATGGATTTCATGGTAATCATGGGTTGGCGGTTAATTCCTGAAACGTAGTGAAATTGCTGAAGATTTTTTAGTTATATTTTGAGAGTGGTGAGATGGTTCTTGGGTTGCTTTAATACCAACGATTAGAATTGATTTCAAGAGTCAAAACCCAGCATTTATGCCATTCGATGAAAGCCTTGCCAACCGCACCCGCGAAATTATTTTCCGGACCCACAACAAAGTGGAGGAGAAAAGAATGTTCGGAGGATTGTGCTTTATGGTAAACAATAAAATGCTGGTCGGCGTGGAGCAAGAGCGACTCATGGTACGGTTTGATCCGGCCCTGACTGAAGAAATCATGGAAAAAGAAGGATGCCGTCCGATGGACTTCACGAAGAAGGTAATGAAAGGGTTTGCATTTGTTGACATCGAAGCACTCAACACAAAGAATAAGCTGGAATAAATTCACTGGCGGAAAGTGTGAGCTCATGATTAAGAATATCTCCGTTACCTTCTCCGGCCAGGTTGAAAAAAGAATGGTGCGTAAGGTTGACAATGGTTGGCTTGTCTGTT
>JANYHW010000110.1 GCA_025358885.1 Cytophagales bacterium
CACAGAATTCAAAACCGTTCAAGAAGATTCGCTTTTTGCTTCTTCCAATACCGATGGACAAGCGCCACTCAACAAATACACCATTGCCAACCTTCCCGCTCTCCTGAACAACCAAAAAGACAACCTTGCCGCCGGCCTCGTCATTGGTCCCGTTCTGGAAGATGGCAACTACAGAATTTACAAAGTCGTGAAAATTGGTACCGACACGATCTTCAACGCAAGGGCCAGCCATATTCTGATTAAGTGGGACAACACAACCCCCGAAGCCAAAAAAGTAGCCAAGGACAAGGCAAGAAAAATTCTAAATGATATCAAGGCAGGGGCAAGTTTCGCAGACAAGGCACGGGAATTCGGAACAGATGGCACCGCAACCCGCGGTGGCGACCTGGGATGGTTCCCCACAGGACAAATGGTGAAGCCATTTGACAAAGCAGTCTTTGACGCCAAAAAAACCGGATTGCTTGCTGATGTCGTGGAGACTGACTTCGGCTATCACCTTATCGAGGTGACGGGGGTTAAGACCAATACAGTTTACACCGTTGCAACCATTGACCGGACCATCACCCCAAGCGATGAAACGCTCAACACCATCCTGAGGAAAGCCGATTCATTTGCTGCAGACCTTTCCGGCCTTGAGGACTTCAAAGCAAGGGCTAAAAAAGAAAATCTTGTGGTGTTCGACGCCAACGACCTGGGCACGGGCGAACGAAGAATCAATAATCTTGGCGAAGCACGTCAGATTGTTACCTGGCTATTCCGCGATGCCACAGATGGCAAGGTCTCGGAAGTATTTGATCTGAACGACAATTACGTGGTTGCCATCATGACAGGCGAAACCAAGAAAGGCTACAAACCTTTTGAAAAGGTGAAAGAGGAGATTACCCCAGTTGTTACCAATCAGGCAAAAGGAAAATACATCGTAGAGAAACTCAAAGGAAAAACGGAACCCCTGGATGAGCTCGCCAAATTGTTTGGCAAAGACGCCAGTGTGAATGCCTCCCCTGATCTGAAAATAAATGCCAACTCCATGCCTGCTGTTGGATTTGATCCTGTGGTGATTGGTTCTGTGTTCTCCCTGGAGAACGGCAAGCGATCCAATCCCGTCATTGGTGAAAACGGCGTAGTGGTAGTCGATCTGCAGAACAAAACTTCTGCCCCCGCAATCGGTGACTTCAGTATTTTCAAAAGCCAGCTCCTTCAGACACAAAACAGCCGCGGTGGTTATAATGTAACCGAAGCGCTTAAGGAAGCGGGCAAAGTGGAAGACAAACGATATAAATTCTTTTAAACGGTCTCTTTAATTCAACACCGATGTCCCTGACTTGACAGAACATCGGTGTTGAATATTGAACCCATTGCCAATAGGCAGAGCGCGTGACCCATGAACCCTCAATGGCTTACCTCCTTCCAGGAAAAACTGAACAAGTTCTACGCCTGGCCTTCTCTGTACACGTTTAAGTTTATCGTTCCAGCCGAAAAGCAAGACGAACTTCGTCGGCTTTTTCCACTGCATACCACGGCAACAGAAAAGGCTTCACAACAAGGAAAATATGTCAGCCTGACCTATCAAATGATGATGCCTTCGGGCGAATCGGTCATAGAAGTCTACAAGAAGGTGTCTGTCATTGAGGGAATAGTCGCACTGTAGGGCCTTCGCCGCAAGATCACGGGCGGCAAGGGTTGTATTACTGTCTATTAACCGTTAACTTTTTCGCTCTTTAACAACAACGTTATGTGGAAAGAGGACAATAACAAGCTGAAAAAGACTTTCACTTTTGTGGACTTTACAGCAGCTTTCGGTTTCATGACCAAAGTGGCCCTTGTTGCAGAGAAAATGGATCACCATCCTACCTGGACAAACACGTGGAATACGGTAAACATTGAGTTAAGCACACACGATGCCGGAAACATCGTCACAGACCTTGACAGGAAGTTGGCTGAAGCCATTGACAAACTGGTGTAATTGTGGGGCAACACATCTCCCTGTATTTGGTACCCACTCCGATTGGCAACCGGGGTGACATCACCCTGCGGGCTCTCGAGACCTTAAAGGAAGTCGACACCATCCTTGCAGAGGACACCCGTACTTCCGGACTCCTGCTTAAGCATTACGACATCAATAAGCCCCTCCAAAGTTTTCATATTTTCAATGAGCATGCCGTCCTGGAAAAATTAGCCCAGCGGATGAAGGGGGGAGAAACGTTTGCCCTGGTGAGCGATGCAGGCACACCGGGTATCTCTGATCCAGGGTTTCTATTGGTACGTGAATGCCTGAAGGCCGGCCTCTTCGTCGAGTGCCTGCCGGGCGCAACGGCGCTCATTCCTGCCCTTGTGAATTCAGGATTCCCTACCGACCGGTTTGTCTTTGAAGGCTTTCTTCCTCACAAGAAAGGCAAACAGACTGTACTGAAACGTCTCGCAGATGAAGACCGGACCGTCATCGTGTATGAATCACCTCATCGATTGATCAGGACTCTGGAGCAATTGAAAGAATTTGTGGGCAATGACCGACTCGTGTCCGTCTCCCGGGAGTTGACAAAACTTCATGAAGAGACCTTTACCGGAACATTGCAAGAAGTGTTGGAGCATTTCCAAAAGAAAGAAGTAAAAGGTGAGATCGTAATTGTCATGAATGGCAAAAGAGACTAAGTACCCTGCCGTTACCCTCTTTATATCCTCCTCGCTGCTCCTGGCGGGAGGGTGGCTCATGGGACCTTTCCCTGTCTTCATATTCTTTGGGCTCGCTCCCCTGTTTGCCCTTGCTGACCGGGCCGAGAGCACATCGTCCGCATGGGAAAAGATGGAGTGGGTGCTCCTGGCATTAACCGTTTCCTTTCTTGCATCTCATTCATTCGACCTGTCCTATCTTGTTTCCTCCATCGCACTTGCCATCCTTTTCACCTTGCCATTCCTCGGACAAGTGTGGGTGCGACACACACTGGGACCCAGGGTGGGCAAAGTTACCATCGTGTTTTTCTGGCTTGCCATCGAATACATCCTGCTCAAAGTGATGCCCGATTCATCCGTTTTCCTTGCTGATGTCCTGCAACAGGAGCCCCTCTGGGTTCGTTGGAATATTCATACAGGCTATCTTGGAACCTCTTGCTGGATTCTAATGACTAATCTTCTCGTCTACCAAACACTGCTTTCGAGGAATCCTTTCCAATGGCATTGGATCATCGTGACGGTAGTTTTCCTGGGGGCACCGTTCTTGTATTCTAATACACTGGAGAATAGCGCCATCAGTAGAAGTGAAATGCTGAATTTATATTCCCCAACAGGGTCGAGTGAAGATGTTACGTATCTTGCACGCGGTGAGTTTGTGGTGCGCACGGCGGCCTGGCTCTCAACTTTAATTCTTCTTTTCACGTTTGTTAAGAACCAAACGATCCGGCGATGATTGATCTTTTTTCCATTGAAAAAAATGTAATGAATGTCTGCCGCGAAGTGGGGGATTTCATAGACCGAGAAGGCTCCTCATTTGACCGGTCGCGCATAGAACAAAAGGAGGGATTCAATAACCTGGTATCTTACGTAGACAAAGAGTCCGAGAAAAAGCTGGTAAAAGCATTATCATCTATTCTTCCGGGATCAGGATTCATTGGAGAGGAAGGCACGGCCATTGAGGGCACTAACGGATACAGGTGGATTATCGACCCGCTTGATGGCACAACAAATTTTACCCATGGGCTACCCCTCTTTGCCATCAGCATTGGTTTGGCCTTAAAAGATGCAGTGGTGTTAGGGATCGTTTACGAGGTGAACAAGAAAGAAATGTTTCACACTGTAAAAGACAGCCCTGCATTTTGCAACGGTAAAGAAATCAGGGTATCACCTATTGTTACACTGCAAGAAAGCCTGCTGGCGACTGGTTTTCCTTATTATGAATTCGATCAAATGGAGGCTTACCTCAACATCATACGAAACTTTCTCCGTCAATCGCATGGAGTGAGAAGACTGGGAAGCGCCGCAACCGACCTGGCCTACGTTGCCTGTGGAAGATTTGAAGGATTCTTTGAATACGACCTGAACGCCTGGGACGTTGCCGCCGGAACCTTCCTTGTTCAGCAGGCAGGAGGAACTGTGACAGACTTTAAAGGAGGTAATGACTTTCTTTTCGGCCGGGAACTTTGTGCCGGCTGCGGTGTCCACGGAGCCATGCTGGATATCATCCGAAAGGAATGGGGCTGCTAGCGGAACCGGGGGTCTGCCCTGTTTCACCAACCTTGCTTAAAAAAATTCAATTGATTTTTATGAACAAAGTATTTCTTCTCATCCGCATACTGGTTTTGTCGGTGGTGACTGGCGCGGCGTATGCCCAAACCAACCTTTCTGACAACCTTCCCATTACTCCTGAAATCAAGAAAGGCCAATTGCCAAATGGACTCACCTATTATATACGAAAGAATGTTAAACCTGAGCAGAAAGTAGAACTGCGTCTGGTCGTTAAGGCGGGATCCATCCTCGAAGATGATGACCAGCAAGGCTTGGCTCACTTTACCGAGCACATGGCTTTCAATGGTTCGGCGCATTTCAAGAAAAACGATCTTGTCTCCTTCCTTCAATCCATCGGTGTGAAGTTCGGTGCAGACTTGAATGCCTACACAAGTTTTGACGAAACGGTGTACATCCTTCCAATTCCCGTGGACAAGCCGGAAAACCTGGAGCGCGGTTTTCAGGTAATTGAAGATTGGGCAAGCTCAATAGCATTCGAAAGTTCAGAAATTGACAAAGAGCGTGGCGTTGTCCTTGAAGAGGAGCGGCTCGGCAAAGGCGCCCAGGAAAGAATGTTCAAGAAAACACTGCCACACATATTACAAGGCTCGAAGTACGCGGAACGTCTCCCCATTGGTAAATCTGATATCTTAAGAACTTTTACACCGGAGACCATCAAGCATTTCTACGCCGACTGGTATCGGCCTGACCTCATGGCCGTCATTGTCGTGGGCGATACTGATCCGGTTCAGGTGGAGGCATTGATTGAGAAATTTTTCGGGAAGTTACATGCACCCTCCAATGAGAAAAAGCGTCCTGATGCGATGTTGCCCGTACGGCAGGTATCAGAAGGCCTGGCCGTGACAGACCCCGAAGCAACCAACCACATTCTCCAAATCTATTACGCCACAAAGAAAGCGACGATTCAAAAAAATATAGCCGATTACAGGCTCAGTATGATCAGGAATCTTACCAGTTCAATGCTTAGTCAACGGATGCAGGAACTCACTCAAAAAGCAGAGCCGCCCTTCATTTTTGGCGGCAGTGACCGCGGCGAATTTATCCACGGATATGAATCCTATTTTGGTTTTGCCCTGATCGGCAAAGCCGGCATTAAGCCAGCCGTGGAGGCCCTGATCATGGAGAATGAAAGGGCGAGAAGGTTTGGGTTCACGGTCGCTGAAGTTGATCGCTCAAAGAAATCCCTGATGAGGACTATGGAGCGACTGTTTAATGAACGCGACAAGACGGAGTCAGGAGATTATGCCGATGAGTACATCCGCAACTTCCTCAATGAAGAGCCGATTCCAGGTGTGTCGAATGAGTATGCCTATCATAAGCAGTACCTGGCTGAAATAACCCTGCAAGAGATCAACGAGTTTACAGCAAAGAACATTCCCGCATCGGCAGAAAAAAAACTCGTCGTGTTTCAAGGACCCGACAAGGCTGATTTTGCACTACCTGGAAATGAAGAATTGTTGCTTCTGGTAACGGAAGCAGAAAAAATTCCAGTCACTCCCTACGAGGAGAAGGCTGTGGCCACAAGCCTGATGACCTCCGCACCCGAAGGCGGCAGGATTCTGTTTGATAAAAAAAATGCCGAACTGGGAACTTCTGAACTCACGCTGGGTAATGGCGTGAAAGTAATTATCAAACCAACGGATTTCAAGAATGACCAGGTGGTACTTTCAGGTTTTCGCTTCGGCGGACAGTCGTTGTATGAACAACAAGATATAAACAACGCACAATATACTGTGCCAGTCATTGCCACGATGGGTGTTGCCGACTTTTCGCCGACGGATTTGCGGAAGGTGCTGGCAGGCAAAACAGTTAACGCATCGCCAAGGCTTAGCAATCTCAGTGAAGGCATGACGGGTCAATCCGGATCGGCGGATGTCGAGACGATGCTTCAACTTGTGCACCTGTACTTTACGAAGCCACGGAAAGATGATGAATTGTTCAAATCCTTTGTTACAAAGCAGGTAGGCATGGTTCAAAATATGATGAGCGACCCGCGTACGGTATTTCAGGATTCTGTTTCAAGAATGTTCTATAACCATCATCCGCGTGGTCCTCGCTTCCCACGCACCATTGATTTTGAAAAACTCGACGCGAACAGGATAATGGACATTTACAAAGAAAGGTTTGGCAACGCACGTGGATGGACCTTCTTCATTGTAGGAAGCTTCGACGTGGCTAAAATAAAACCCTTGATTGCCACATACCTCGGAACATTGCCTTCCGTGCAGCAAGCGTCACCAAGCTTCAGGGACCTCGGCGTACGTCCGGTCAGCGGCGTGGTCAAGAAAGAAATCAGGAAAGGGCATGAGCCCAAGAGTCAGATTTCGATAGCATTTACCGGTGAAGCAACCTTTTCCGATGAAGAGCAATTGAAATTGCAGGCACTTATTTCGCTCATGAATATCAAGTTGATAGAAACCCTGAGGGAAGAACTCAGTGGAATCTATGGGGGCGGAATGAGTGGCAGCTTGAGCAAAAATCCTTACACCAGTTACACCATTAACGTCTCGCTTCCCTGTGGACCGGAGAACGTGGATAAACTCATCAAGGCAACTTTCGCCGAGATTCAAAAAGTGAAAGACAAAGGGCCGACGGTAGAAGACCTCCACAAGGTGAAAGAAGAGTTTTCCAAGCAGTACAAGGAGGACATGAAAGACAACAGCTATTGGGCAACCCGGCTGCAGCGGAGTATTGAATTGGGTACGCCTGCCGCAAATATCTTAACCTTTCAAAATCGACTCGATGCACTAACGGCACCTGACCTGCAAGAAGCCGCCAAAAAGTACTTCAACATGAACAATTACTTCCAGGCCGTGTTGTATCCGGAGAACTGACGTCACCATGGCGCGTGTGACGAATTATTAACTTTGACATTCTATTGTAAAAAGTTCATGAGAATTGTCCTGATTGTCCTGGCCGTTATAGCTCTTTCTGCCTGCTCATCCGATCCGAAAAACATGCCACCTGCCTCAGGGAATCCTGGCGATAT
The DNA here is from genome assembly GCA_025358885.1 of Cytophagales bacterium. Lineage (GTDB taxonomy): Bacteria > Bacteroidota > Bacteroidia > Cytophagales > Cyclobacteriaceae > ELB16-189. Next base: position 7,226 of record JANYHW010000110.1, read on the forward strand.
GTTCGCGATTATGGACTCCCTGCAATGGCGGGGTCCGCTCGGGAAGACCCTGGACTCAATCTTTAACGCGGAAATGCCGGGCTTGCCCCGCAAGGAATCCATATTTAAGATGCGATGGATCAATCCCAGGAAACTGAATTTTGTGTTGAAGCAAAGCCGCAACCTGATATTCGTCATGACCCTGGACCACAGTGGACCCGGAACACATCTTGTCAAGAAGCTATTCACACCGGAATCCATCGAGAAAATCAAAACCAACCCTTCTCAGTTCAGCACCACCACTCAAAATGTATTTGCCAAGGGACAGGAGGTGATGTATCTGTACTCCAACGACGAAAAGTCACTTATCAAAAATATCAGCAGCAACAGTGAGCGGTTGGTGGATTTCTTCAATCAAAAAGAAAAAGACAGGATGAGTCAATCTCTTTTTAAAGCGGGCCAGGTGAAGGGAGCAGGTGATGCATTAATCAAAGATTTCCAGTGCCACATCAAAGTGCCTTTTGGGTATAAAATTGCCGACAAGAAACCTGACTTCATGTGGTTGCGTCAGATTAACCCGCGCGATGACAAGGACTTGTTTATTGCCAGAAAAAAATATGGCTCCGCCAGCGACTTCAAAAAAGAAAACCTCATCAGTTTTCGGGACGATATTTGTCATGCCTACCTCTTTGAAGACCCGGATAAAACGGATACCTACCTGATGACGGAAACGACCATACCTTTTATTCCGGTTACGGCCGATACCATAAACTTCAACGGGCACTTTGCCGTAAGGCTTCGGGGGCTTTGGCGCTCACACACCTTCGGCATGGGCGGGCCATTCGAAGGCTTTGCCCTTGTTGACGAAGGCACACAGCAATTCTATTATATCGAAGGATTCACTTTTAGTCCTGGGAAAAATCAGCGCGAGATCATGCGTGAGCTGGAAACTATTCTCTACACGTTCAAGACCAGCACCGAACTGCCAAAGAAATAAGGGCGCCACGCAAATTGCCCAGTAGCCGGGTGAGATAGGATGCAATATCCCGCACCCGGCCCGGATGAGCCCTGCGGAAAATATCATTGACCCATCGTCCTTTGATCCGAATCCCTTAACTTGTCAGGCTTATACCACCACCCTATGGCTATTAAAATCCGAAGAGAAGACGCCCTCAATTATCACATGATGGGTCAGCCTGGCAAACTCGAAGTTGTGCCTACCAAAGTGCTGAGTTCACAGCTTGATCTGGCACTGGCCTATTCACCCGGAGTGGCGGAACCTTGCATGGAGATATTCGCCAACAAAGAAGACGTCTACAAATACACCTCCAAGGGAAACCTTGTGGCGGTAATATCAAATGGAACGGCGGTGCTCGGCCTCGGCAATATCGGACCTGAGGCCTCCAAGCCCGTGATGGAAGGAAAGGCCGTTTTGTTCAAAAAATATGCCGGCATCGACAGCTTTGACATTGAAATTGCGGAAGAAGACCCGGACGAATTCATCAAGATTGTAAAATCGCTGGAGCCCACATTTGGCGGAATAAACCTCGAAGACATTAAGGCACCGGAATGTTTCAAGATCGAACAGGTCCTGCGGGAGAAAATGAACATCCCGATTATGCACGACGACCAACATGGCACCGCGATCATTTCAAGTGCGGCGTTACTTAACGCACTTGAAATCATTGGAAAGAAAATAGAGAACATTGTTATGGTGGTAAACGGGGCTGGCGCCGCCGCGGTCTCCTGTACAAAACTCTATTTCGCACTGGGGCTTAAGAAAGAGAACCTCATCATGTGCGATAGCAAAGGAGTGATTCGGAAAGACCGCACCGACCTAGATGCGATAAAGGCCGAATTTGCCACCTCGAGAAAGCTTAAAACCCTTCAGGAAGCCATCAAAGGTGCGGATGTTTTTGTTGGGCTTTCTAAAGCAGACATTTTAAAACCGGAAGATATTCTCGCCATGGCAAAAGATCCGGTCGTGTTTGCCCTGGCTAACCCCAACCCCGAAATTGCCTACGACCTTGCCAAGAAGACTCGCCCTGACCTGATTATGGCGACCGGAAGATCAGATCATCCTAACCAGGTAAATAATGTTCTTGGCTTCCCCTACATTTTCCGGGGTGCACTTGATGTTCGTGCTACCGAGATCAATGAAGAAATGAAATTGGCTGCTGTGCGCGCCTTGTCGTCACTGGCAAAGGAACCGGTCCCCGACAGTGTTCTGATGGCCTATGGTTCAGAAAAGATTGAGTTCGGGCGCGAGTGCCTCATACCAAAACCCATGGACACCCGTCTCATCACAACGGTGGCCCCGGCAGTGGCTAAGGCAGCGATGGATTCCGGCATGGCCAAGAGCCCAATCAAAGACTGGGGCGCCTATCACCAGGCTTTGCAGAAACGCATCGGCATTGATCAAAAGCTAATCAACGATGTTATTGACAGGGCCAAGAAATCTCCCAGGAGGGTTGTCTTTGCAGAAGCCGACAATCCGAAAATTCTCAAAGCCGCCCAGGTGTTGTGTGACGAACAGATTGCCATTCCTATTCTGCTCGGCAACCGACAGGAAATTGAACGGCTTATCAAGCTAAATAAACTCGAACTTGGTGATTGTACCATCATTGATCCTCGTGAAGATAAAGTTCGGGACGAGAAATATTCCGCGGCCTACTACGACAAGCGAAAGCGCAAAGGGTCTACCATGGGTGATGCCCAGCGCGCCATGCGGGACCGCAATGCTTTCGGTGCCATGATGGTGGAACTTGGAGAAGCAGATGCTCTAATCTCCGGCCTGACCAGAGACTATTCAAAAACCATCTTGCCTTCGCTCCAAATCATCGGGATGCGTCATGGGGTACAGCGTGTTGCCGGGATGTACATTATCCTGAACAAGAAGGGAACCTACTTTTTTGCAGACTGTACCGTCAATGTGGACCCAACTCCTGAAGAACTCGTAGGTATCATTGGTCTGACGGCAAGGGGTGCAAAATTCTTTGAGGCTGATGCGCGCGTAGCGGTGCTCTCCTATTCTAATTTCGGTTCAAGCAAGGGAAGTATCCCGGAGAAAACACAAGAGGCCGTGCGATTGGCAAAAATAAAATATCCCGACATGATTATCGAAGGAGACATTCAGGCAAACGTTGCATTGAATGTTGAACTGCAGCGGGAATTGTATCCCTTCAGTGCCCTGGCAAAAGACGGGGCCAATACTCTTATCTTTCCGAATCTTGCCTCTGCCAACATTGCTTATAAACTCCTCATGGAAATTGGTGGTGCTGAGACGATAGGACCGATCTTGCTAGGGATGAAGAAACCCGTTCACATCCTTCAGTTGGGAAGTTCCATCCGCGAAATTGTGAACATGACTGCCATCGCCGTCGTTGACGCACAACTTCAGCAAGAGAGAACATGATCGCCTACCTCCGGGGCAAACTGGTACACAAAGAGCCCACCCACATTATCATCGATGTGGGTGGCATCGGGTACCAGGCATCCATTTCATTTAATACTTTCTCAGATATAAAGGACAAAGAGGAGATACGGGTCGCCACCTATTTACATGTGCGCGAAGATGCCCA
>JANYHW010000165.1 GCA_025358885.1 Cytophagales bacterium
GTCACCGGAAAACCGATTTGAACACAAAAGGCAATGCCTATTATGACAAACTGGTGGAAATTCATAACAGCAAGAAGGCAATGAAGGTTGAGGATAATGGAGGGTTGGAGTGTGCCAAATGCCACTATTAATTAATTAAGAATTAAAAATTAAGGGATTCGAATAAAAAGGAACGACCAACTCTATGGGTACTACTAAAAAGATATACTGGAAAGGACTGGAGCACCTCAAGAACGATCCTGCCTACATCAAAAACGCTGACAAGGAATTTGTCAATGTTGGCGTAGAGGAGGACCCTGGTCATTCCCGCAGGGACTTTCTCAAGATGATGGGATTCAGTGTTGCTGCAGCATCACTCGCTGCCTGCGAAACACCCATTCGAAAGGCGATTCCATTTGTTAACAAGCCTTTAGATGCCGATCCTGGCATTCCCAACTATTACGCGTCTACTTATGTCGATGGCGGTGACTATTGCAGTATCCTGGTGAAAACCCGCGACGGACGCCCAATCAAAATTGAAGGCAACACGCTTTCGAGTATTTCAAAAGGGGGCACCAGCGCACAGGTTGAAGCTTCCGTGCTTTCCCTCTATGACAATTACCGTTTACGCGGACCAAAGATTGCCGACAAGAGTGCTGACTGGGAGACTTTGGATAAAGAAGTGTCATCAAAGTTGGCAGAAATATCCAGCAAAGGCGGACAGATTCGCATTGTCAGTAATACCATACTCAGCCCCAGTACAAAAGTGTCAATTGATAAGTTCAAAGCAAAGTATACAGGCACACAACACATTCAATACGACCCGATTTCATACTATGGAATGTGGAAGGCTAACGAAGAATCTTTTGGAGCCGGATTTATCCCATCTTATGATTTCAGCAAGGCCAGGGTAATTGTAAGCTTTGGCGCTGATTTCCTGGGCACCTGGCTTTCACCCATCGAGTTTACGAAACAATATGCGACGACTCGAAAGATCGACGAAGATCAGCGCGAGATGTCTCGTCATTATCAGTTTGAATCAAACCTCTCCCTAACGGGTGCCAATGCCGATTATCGCACGATGGTTCGCCCTTCACAAAGCGGATTGGTTGTCTCCCAACTGTACAATCTCCTTGCGTCAAAAGCCGGAAAGTCAGCGTTGTCGGCCGGAATCGAGAAGGTAGCCAATCTTGAAAAAGCCGCTGAAGATCTTTGGGCAGCAAAGGGCAATTCACTGGTAGTTTCCCGCACGAACAACAAGGCCGTGCAGGTAGTGATCAATGCGATCAATGATTTGCTTGGCAACTACGGCTCGACCATTCTTCCCAACAAGCCAGTCAATTTCCGACAGGGAAATGATGAGGCCATGGCCGCTTTTGTTACGGATGTTGCTGGCGGAAAGGTGGATGGAGTAATTTTTTACAATTGCAACCCGGTGTATGATCATCCTATGGGTGCGCAGTTGGGCGGAGCACTCAAGAATATTTCCCTGACGGTCTCTACGGGATATACAGAAGATGAAACAGGCTCTTCAGTTAGCTACAAAGCGCCCGATCATCATTACCTGGAATCCTGGAATGACTTTGAACCCAAAAAGAATTCTTACAGCCTTTCACAACCTGCTATTACACCCATATTCAAATCACGCCAGGCCCAGGAGAGCTTTATGGTATGGTCAGGGGATGACAAAGTAGATTACTTCACCTTCGTGAAGGAAAATTGGAAGAACTGGTTCTATGGAAAGGCCAATAGTGGGATGGATTTTCAGTCATGGTGGGACAAATGTCTATATGATGGTGTCTATGAACTTCCTTCTGATGAATTCAGGGGACTTTCAATTGCCGGCGACCTGAGCGCAGCCGCCACGGCTATCGCTGCAAGTTATAAGCCAGATAACAGTGGTCTCGAATTGTCGATATATGAAAGTTATGGAGTAGGGAATGGCACACAGGCCAACAATCCGCTGCTCCAGGAACTTCCCGATCCCATCACCAAAATCGTATGGGATCATCCGGTAACTGTTTCCCAAAAGGATGCATCTGCACTGGGGTTCACCAATGATGGTGAAAGCAATACACAACTGGGCACTTTGACCGTAGGCGGTAAGACAGTAACTGTTCCTGTGTTAATACAGCCAGGACAAACACCGGGAACAATTGGTATCTCTCTGGGCTATGGGCGGTCGAAGGTGGGCAAAGTAGCTGAGAATCTTGGCGTGAATGCTTATCCCTTCCAGACCCTGTCGAACGGATCAGTAAGCCCGTCTGTTCAAACGGGTGTTTCCCTGGTGAAAACAAGTGAAGCATTCCAGCTTGCTCAAACACAAACACACCAGACTTACATGGGTAGAGAGAGCGTCATCCAGGAATCGGTGTTGAGTGAGTTCAAGAAGGATCCGGCGGCAGGTCGCGACTATCCTAAAGTGACCAAGTGGGATGAAAAAGTTGACGCTTCCACCCTTAGTTTGTGGAAAGGCCATGACTATAAGAACCATCATTGGGGTATGTCGATAGACCTGAACAGCTGTACCGGCTGCGGGTCGTGTATCGTGGCTTGCAATGTGGAGAACAACGTAGCACTCGTCGGCAAGGATGAAGTAATTCGTCGGCGGGAAATGCATTGGCTCCGCATTGACAGATATTACAGCAGTGACGGACAACATGGAGATTACAATGCGCTCGAAAAGGCATCCGAGAACCCTGAAGTGGTGTTCCAGCCCATGCTTTGCCAGCATTGCAATAATGCTCCCTGCGAAACGGTATGTCCGGTGGCGGCGACTACACACAGTTCTGAGGGTCTTAACCAGATGACGTATAACCGTTGTATCGGAACGCGTTACTGCGCCAACAACTGTCCTTATAAAGTTCGTCGTTTCAATTGGTTCAAATACCACGACAATCAGCAGTTTTATAGTGCTAACCCTGCTATGAACACCGACCTGGGCCGCATGGTCCTCAATCCTGAAGTTACCGTGCGTTCACGCGGGGTGATGGAGAAATGCTCATTCTGTGTTCAACGCATTCAAGCAGGTAAGCTCACCGCTAAGAAAGAAAGAAGAACATTGAAAGATGGAGAAGTAGTGACGGCATGTCAGGCGGCATGTTCATCTGGCGCCATTGTCTTTGGTGACATGAATGATGCTGGAAGCGCCATCAGCAAGCTGTTGAAGATTGGTATAGATGAGAAGCGTCCCTATGGCATTGACAAGAAGATAGGCAACCCCCGGGCGTACAGGGTGTTGGAAGATATCGGTGTGAAGCCTAATATCTTCTACCTCACCAAGATCAGGAACAAGGATGAAGTAAAAGAACACGCTTAACATTATTAATAGACTACTCAGAAACCCGGAACTTCAGATATGCAAGCAACATCAGTTTTACGAGAGACATTAGTAACCGGTGGGAAGACCGTAGCCGATGTATCACATGACATCAGCCGCCAGGTGGAAGGCAAGCCAACCCGTCTCTGGTGGATGGCATTTGGCGTAGCGTTCGTATTGTTACTATGGGGTGCTTATTGTTGTTGGATGCTGTTGTGGAACGGCATTGGCATGTGGGGTCTTAACAAGACTGTAGGTTGGGCGTGGGACATCACCAACTTCGTGTGGTGGGTCGGTATTGGTCACGCAGGTACATTGATTTCAGCCATCCTTTTGTTATTCCGCCAGCGTTGGAGAATGTCCATCAACCGTGCAGCAGAGGCCATGACCATCTTTGCGGTGATTTGTGCTGCCAGCTTCCCAGCCTTCCACATGGGACGCCTCTGGCTCGGATTTTATTGGGCACTCCCGTTACCAAATGCATTTGGTTCATTGTGGGTGAACTTCAATTCTCCACTCCTCTGGGACGTATTTGCGATCTCAACATATTTCTCCGTTTCCCTGATCTTCTGGTACATGGGCCTTATCCCTGATTTTGCCGTCATCCGCGACAGAGCGGTGGTGATGGGCAACAAGACACGTGCCTCTATTTACAATGCCTTAAGTTTTGGATGGGATGGTGCTGCTAAGACATGGAGCCGATACGAAACGGTTGCACTTATTCTCGCTGGCTTGTCAACACCCCTTGTACTTTCCGTGCACACCATCGTATCAATGGACTTTGCCACCTCAATAGTTCCTGGATGGCACACCACCATTTTCCCTCCTTACTTTGTTGCAGGTGCTATCTTCTCTGGTTTTGCCATGGTGTTGACCTTGCTCCTGGTGACGCGAAAAGTATTCCACCTCGAAGAGTACATCACCATTTACCATGTGGAGTTGATGAATATTGTCATCATCATCACCGGATCAATTGTGGGCGTTGCCTACATCACTGAATTCTTCATTGCCTGGTATGGACAGGTTCCTGCCGAGCAATATGCTTTCATCAATCGTGCTACGGGTCCCTACTGGTGGGCTTACTGGTCTATGATGACCTGCAACGTTATTTCACCCCAACTTTTCTGGGTCAAGAAGATCAGAACAAACCTGGTAGCCACATTCGTGCTGTCGATCATTGTAAACATCGGGATGTGGTTCGAGCGTTTCGTGATCATAGTTACCTCGTTGCACCGCGACTACCTGCCGTCGAGCTGGACAATGTTCCACCCGACCATGTATGATATAGGTGAATACCTGTTTACGTTCGGGATATTCTTCTGCGCATTCCTTCTCTTTGCGAAGTTCTTCCCGGTCATTAACATGGCAGAGGTCAAGAGCATTATCAAGAGTACATCAGAAAAAAAGAAAGCGGTCCACTAAAGAATAGTTCATCATGACGCATAAGGAAAACTTTTTAGTAGGAATTTTTGATGACGAAGACGTTCTGCTCCACGCGGTAGAGAATATCCGTGACAAGGGGGTAAAGATCAAGGAAGTGTTTTCACCGTTTCCGGTGCACGGCCTCGACGATGCCCTGGGCTACAAACGCTCACGTCTTCCCATCGCGGCCTTCCTGTTTGGTATGACCGGAACCACCCTGGGACTCTTTACCCAGATATGGATGTTGGGCTACGATTGGCCAATGATCATCGGAGGTAAGAACTATGCCTCCATTCCGCCTTTTATTCCCGTAACCTTTGAATTCACCGTGCTGTTGTCTGCTTTTGGTATGGTGGGAACATTCCTTATCGTCAGCGATATGAAGCCTTACAAATGGCCTCGTCAATATGACATCCGCAGCACGAACGACAAGCATGTAATGGCTATCGACCTTGGCGCCAACAAAATTAGTAAGGATGAAATTCAACGGATTTTGAAAGACAATGGTGCTTCTGAAGTAAATGAGAAAAGCTTTTAGCGAAACAAGAACTATGCGTATCAACAATTTCATTGCGTTTGCTTCTGCCGCTGTTATGGTATGGGGGTGCAAGGCTGGTGGAGACAATCCGGGCCGTGAATATGCAGCCAATATGTACCACTCAGTGGCTTATGAACCCATGTCACAGGTTACGGATGAAAGTGCCGGCACATGGGTGAACTCACTTGACAACGGCAGGGGAGAATACTTTAACTCCAACAAGTACAACCCGTATCGCATGAACATGCGCGAACCGGCTCCGAATACCGTCAAGAGAAATGCTTACGGCTGGTTGCCTTACCGGAATAAGCGTGTAGGCAAAGACAGCGTTGATATCGTGACGGCAGGAATGAAAAACCCGCTGGACTCAACCAAGGAGATATTGGCGGAGGGTAAAGTACTATATGAGACTTATTGCAAACATTGCCATGGCGCCAAAGGTGAGGCAGATGGTAAAGTATCTGACAAATATGCGGGCGTTGCAAACCTGAAAGGGGATGCGTATGTCGCCATATCAGAGGCCCATATCTTTCAGGTGATTACCCATGGTGCTGGTCTGATGGGTTCTCATGGTTCGCAGGTGAGCCCCGAAGATCGCTGGAAAATTGCCAAGTACGTGAAGGCTTTACAGAAGCAGAAATAATTTGATAAACGATCGCACGCATGCACGACACACATACGATATCTGACGAAAAATACGAATTCAAATCCGCGACACGCTCCAAGCTCTTTATGCTTTTTGGAGCCGGACTTCTCCTGTTTGTCATTGGTGTTTTCATGGCCATGTCGGCAGGTGAAGGTGGTGAGCATGGAGAGCACGCCAGTACGGAAATATCCAAGAGCCTCGTGGCCAGCGTTGATCTTCAGGAGAGTCATGAAGGTGCAGCAGAAGCGCATCACGGCACCGCACCATGGTTGAAAAGAATTTTCACTACGCTTTGGATGAACAACGTTTTCTTCACCGGGCTGGGAATCATTGGCTTGTTCTTTATTGCTATTCAATTTGCAGCTCAGGCGGGCTGGTCAGCAGGAGTGAAGCGCATCCCTCTTGCGATGGGACATTGGATACCCATCGCCGGCGTGTTAACGCTTGTACTGTGGTTTGTGGTGAAAGGCGACGTGTTTCATTGGACCCATGCCGGCCTGTATGACAAAGGGAGTGCGGACTACGATAAAGTTTTAGACGGAAAGAGCGGCTTCTTCTTCTGGCCGATGGCAGCCGGTTCATTTCCGATTTTCTTCATTCTGAGAATGGTGATATTCTTTGGCCTTTGGTATTTATTTTTTACCTGGATCAAGAAAGAAATGCTGGCCGAAGATATGGACGGTTCCCTCGAGCATTGGCACACCTCTAGAAAATTGTCTGCGATCTTCCTGATCATCTTTGGTGTAACCTCGTCGGTAGCGGCATGGGACTGGGTAATGAGCATTGACACTCATTGGTTCAGCACGATGACGGGCTGGTATTTATTTGCAAGCTGGTGGGTAACGGGGTTGGCTATGATTACTTTCATTGTAGCTTCCCTCAAGGAAGCCGGGTACCTGAAGGTGGTAAACTCAAATCACCTGCATGATCTGGGTAAATTCATTTTTGCCTTCAGTATTTTCTGGACCTACATCTGGTTCAGTCAGTTCATGCTGATTTTCTATGCCAACATCCCGGAAGAAACTGTTTACTTTATCCAAAGAAGAACAGTGGCGCCTTACTCCTGGATATTTTTCGCAAACCTGTTCTTAAACTTTGTGCTGCCCTTCTTGTTATTTATGACGAGAGATGCAAAGCGCCAGATCTCTATGCTTAAAGTGGTGTGCCCCATCGTAATCATTGGGCATTGGTTTGATCATTTCAATATGATAACGCCGGGCGTCATGAAAGGTGAAGGAGGTATTGGATTACTGGAAATTGGAATGGGGCTGATGTTCCTGGCAGCCTTCCTGCTGGTCACCCTCAGCAGTCTGGCCAAGTTCCCATTAGTACCTAAGCATGATCCGATGATGGAGGAAAGCCTGGGTCATCACATTTAGTAACGAAGAAGAACGCTAACGACAGAGAATATGATGAATCTAATTATTGGATTGGGAGTGGTGTTAGTCCTGGTGATCCTTTATATGATCTTCCGGATTGGCAACCTGGTGGGCCTGGTGAAAGGAGAACAAGGGAAGGTGGGGTCCGGGAACAAGGTCAATGCATTCCTATTCATGGTCTTTATGATTGGCGGATTGACACTCTTCTTCTGGTATTCGTATGCACACTTTGACCGATATACCTTACCAGTAGCCTCCGAACATGGACAACTCACTGATCATTTGTTCTGGATCACCATGGCGATTTGCGTGGCAGCTTTTGCCATCATTTTTGTAGTCATGTTCTGGTTTACCTACAAGTATCAATATGAGGAAGGTCGAAAGGCTGCTTTTTTTGCCGATAACCATAAACTTGAAATTCTCTGGACACTTGTTCCTGCCGTGGTCATGGCGCTTCTCATTTTCAGGGGTCTTCGCGTATGGAACGACATCACCGGACCAGCCTCCAAGGAGGCAGTCGTCATTGAGTTGGTTGCCCAACAATTCTTCTGGACGGCACGGTATCCGGGCAACAAGGATGAAGAGCTTGGCAAGATTGACTTTAGGCTCATAGACACCTCAAATGAATTTGGACTTGACCTGTCCGACAAAAACTCATTTGATGACTTTAAGTCCCAAACATTGCACCTCCCGGTGGGAAGGGAAGTGTTGCTGAAGATTCGTGCGAAAGATGTGTTGCATAGTGTCTTCCTCCCTCACTTCAGGGTTAAGATGGATGCGGTGCCTGGAATGCAGACGCAATTTAAGTTCAAACCTACACTGACCACGGCAGAGATGAGAGATAAGACAGGCAATCCTAATTTCAATTATGAGATGGCCTGTACTGAGATCTGTGGAAAGGGACACTTCTCCATGCGCTTCCCCGTAGTGGTTGATGACGAGGAAACATACATGAAATGGAAAGCTTCCCAGGAATCATGGCTGAAGCAAAATCCCGACTACCTCAAGTTTGTTCCTGAAAACCTGAGGGAGTTCGCATTGATCAAATCAGGCCTTGTTCCGGACAATGGCTCCCAGGCACAAGGAGAGTTAAAGACGGTTTCAATTATCAAATAGAAGACAACTACTACAATGGCAACTGTTGATATACACGTTAATGCTGATGTCCACCACCACGATGATCATGAAGAGCATGAGCACCATGGTAATTTTTGGACCAGCTACATCTTCTGCCAGGACCATAAAGTCATTGCAAAGCAATTCCTGATCACCGGGATGGCTTGGGCGCTGATCGGTGGTGTCCTGTCAGTAATTTTCCGTTTGCAACTAGGTTTTCCAGATGCAAAACTGGAATGGCTGCGCCCTCTTCTGGGTGGTTGGCTTACCTCTGACGGAAAAATTGACCCCGAATTCTACCTTGCCCTCGTTACCATGCATGGCACCATCATGGTATTCTTCGTCTTGACAGCCGGACTTAGCGGCACTTTCTCCAACTTCCTTATTCCCCTGCAGGTAGGTGCCAGGGATATGGCTTCGGGCTTCATGAATATGCTGTCGTATTGGTTCTTCTTCATGTCCAGCGCGGTAATGTTTACGTCGCTCTTCATTTCTACAGGACCTGCTGGTGGCGGCTGGACTGTATATCCACCGCTCAGCGCACTCCCGCAGGCGGTGCAAGGATCTGGATTGGGAATGACCTTGTGGCTTGTGTCCATGGCGCTCTTTATTGTGAGTACACTTCTGGGAGGTATTAACTACATCACCACCATCATCAACATGCGTACACAGGGTATGTCTTTCACACGCATGCCATTGACGATATGGGCCTTTTTCTTCACTGCGATCATTGGGCTGTTATCATTCCCGGTGCTCTTCGGTGCAGCCCTGCTGTTGATCTTTGACCGATCATTTGGTACGAGTTTTTATTTGTCGGATATCTACATAGGGGGAGAAGCATTGCCCCATGTAGGCGGGAGCCCAATCCTCTTCCAGCATTTATTCTGGTTTCTGGGTCACCCTGAAGTGTACATCGTGTTGCTTCCTGCCTTGGGTATCACCTCAGAAATTATTGCCACGAATTCACGCAAGCCCATCTTTGGTTACAAGGCGATGGTGGGATCAATGCTTTTCATTGCCATCCTTTCTTTCGTAGTATGGGCCCACCATATGTTCGTGACGGGTATGAACCCATTCCTTGGTTCCATATTTACCTTGCTCACCCTGATCATTGCCGTACCTTCTGCGGTGAAGATATTCAACTATGTCACTACGCTGTGGAAGGGCAACATCAAGTTCACGGCGGCCATGTTGTTCTCAATAGGTCTGGTATCCTTTTTCCTTACAGGCGGTGTTACCGGATTGTTCCTGGGCAACTCGGCGGTGGATATTCAATTGCATGATACCTATTTCGTCGTGGCACACTTCCACCTGGTGATGGGCAGCGCATCGTTTTTCGGTATGATTGCCGGCATCTACCACTGGTTTCCGAAAATGTTCGGCCGCATGATGGACGAACGACTGGGATCCATTCACTTCTGGCTGACATTCGTGGGTGTTTATATGGTGTTCTTCCCTATGCACTACATTGGTATCGCCGGGTTCCCCCGCAGATATTATTCATGGACGAACTTTGAAACATTCAGCTCCTTTACTGACCTGAACATGCTGGTGAGTGTAGCAGCCATCATCACGCTGTCTGCACAATTCATCTTCTTGTTTAATTTCTTCTACAGCATCTTCCGTGGTAAACTGGCGCCTGCCAATCCATGGGATTCCAATACCATTGAATGGACAACTCCGCGTCATCCTGGACACGGTAACTGGGTAGGAGAGATCCCCACCGTATACCGCTGGTCTTATGATTATAGCAAACCCGGCGCGAAAGAAGATTTCATTCCGCAAACCATACCGTATTCTGAGACCCCCGAGTCGAACTTGCCTCACGAAAATGAGTTGATTAAGCTCGAGATGGGTAATTCCGGCGCCATAGTGATAGACGAGAAAAAGCACTGAGAGTCAGGAAAGAATTGAACTCAACAGCGACCAGGAAGTTTAATAGGCTCTGCCTATCAACACTGGTCGCTGTTTATTTTTTGGTGCTTGTTGGTGGGATTGTTCGAAGTACCGGTTCTGGTATGGGTTGTCCAGACTGGCCCAAATGTTTTGGTGGCTGGGTACCGCCAACCTCCGTTCGCCAGCTTCCGGTGAATTATAAGGAGCAATACGCGGCTTACCGGGACAAGAAGAATCAAAAATTTGCACGATACCTCTCGCTTATAGGACTTCAGGACACTGCGAACAAAATCCTGGAAGATAAGTCAGTGTTGCAGGAAGCAGAATTCAATCCATCAAAAACCTGGGTTGAGTACATCAACCGGTTGGTGGGGGTAGCCATTGGATTGATGATCATTGCCGTATTCCTGGCCTCATGGCAGATTCGAAAACACTCCCGCCGACTTTTCATGGGCGCCATGGCTACGCTAATCCTGGTTGTGGTTCAAGGATGGTTTGGGTCTATTGTGGTATCCACCAATCTCACCGCCTGGACGATTACCGTACACATGTTCCTTGCGGTTTTGCTGGTGGTGTTGCTGATCTGGCTATTCGTCCGTTCGGGACCTCAGGCTGAGGTGAAACTTGATGGCACTCAACTTTGGCTAATCGCAGGAATGGTGACCCTGCTGGTCCAGATTTTCCTGGGAACACAGGTCAGGGAAACGATTGACCGCCTGGCTTCATTGCCAAGGCAGGAATGGATAGCCAATGCGGGGCTTGATTTCATCATTCACCGTGGTTTTTCATGGGCGGTCCTCGCTATTCAAGTGGGAATTTGGCTCAAATTCCGGAAAACAGGAACAGATAGTTCTTTAACCGTTGTTCCTTTCGTGTTAATTTTGTCCTCATTGGTTACAGGTGGGGTGATGGCTTACTTTAGCGTTCCGCAGTTCCTGCAACCAATTCATTTGTTGCTGGCCGTGGTTACGTTTGGATGGTTCTTTCAACTCTATCTGCAGACAAACACCCGGCAAGCTTCCTTGTTAAAAGACTGATATGATTACAAGCCAGGAACACAATCTGCAAGCAGTGACATGGTCCATCAAAACCAGGGCTTATGTTCAGTTGCTTAAGCCCCGGTTGTCGATGCTGGTGGCATTTTCCTGTGCGTTCGGCTATGCCCTGGCAACCCGAGGATCCGTAAATTGGTTTATACTGACCATCCTGACCCTTTCCGGTTTTCTCCTTTCTGGTGCTTCAGTTGCCATTAATCAGGTGATTGAAAAGGACCTGGATGCCATGATGGAGCGCACGAAAATGCGTCCATTGCCAACCCAGCGGCTAAGTGTTTTCGAAGCATTGATCTTCGCCGGTCTTTGTACGATCACAAGTCTGTTTCTCTTGTGGAAATTCACTAATCCCTTGACGTTGCTGTTGTCCGTCGTTTCCATGGTATTGTATTGTTTTGTATACACGCCGCTCAAACGAATTGGTCCGATTGCAGTCCTCATCGGTGCTCTTCCCGGTGCATTGCCACCTTTGTTGGGATGGATTGCCGCGACTGGCTCTATTACCCATGAGGCAATGATTATTTTTGGAATTCAATTTATCTGGCAATTCCCTCACTTCTGGGCTATCGCCTGGGTGGCTGACGATGATTACAAGAAGGCTGGATTCAAACTGCTTCCTTCTGGCGGAGGCAAAGATCTTAACACGGCCATTCAGATAATGATCTATACCATGTTCCTTATTCCATTGGGATTATTGCCAGCCACTTTTGGGATGACTGGACTTAACTCAGCCATTGTGGCCACCGTCTGTGGTGCGGCTTTCTTCGCTCAAACACTTTCACTTATGAAGACAGGCAGCAGGCAATCGGCACTGCGGATCATGTTTGGTTCATTCCTGTATTTGCCAATCGTACAGATTGCTTACTTAGTTGACAAGTTGTGATATTTTAATACTTTAATAATCATGGAGAAATCATTGAGCGGTGAGATGAAGATTATCGAGGAGCCAAGGAAGCCGATATCGATGCATCCAAAAAAGTTTGCCATGTGGCTGTTTATGGCAACGGTCATGATGCTGTTTGCTTCGCTTACATCTGCCTACATAGTCAGGCAGGCCGAGGGAAACTGGCTTTATTTTCAACTACCCAATCTTTTCTACTATACATCCTTTATTATCGTGATCAGTAGTGTGACGATGCAGTGGGCTTACTTTGAAGCGAAGAAAGACAACCTGGCTCGAGTGAGGACCCTCGTGATTGTTACCTCCATTTTAGGGATCGGCTTTCTCGTGGGTCAGTTCTTGGCATGGGGAGAACTGGTCAGGAGCAGTGTGTACTTTGTCGGGAATCCCTCCGGGTCATTTCTGTATGTGCTTACAGGGCTTCATGGCCTCCACATTGTGAGCGCGGTGGTTTTCCTCATGATTGTCTTGAATTCGGCTGTCCGGTCAAGGATCAATTCCAAGAATATGGCCCAGATGGAGATGTGCACTACCTATTGGCATTTCCTGGGCGCCCTCTGGATTTATTTATTCATTTTTTTCCTCATAAATCAGTAAAAACGGGATTGGTATTTCATTGATTCAGTAGTAGATTAGCAACCGATTAGAAACCTGTAAACTCTATTCTATGGCACACTCAACAGCCGCAGTTTCTCATGGTAAAAGTGTATGGGATGGCGGTACTTCCCCCATGGGAGTAAGCTACGGCAAGCTCATGATGTGGTTTTTCCTCATGTCTGATGCCTTTACTTTCTCGGGACTGTTGATCACCTATGGGCTGGTGAGATCTTCTAATCCTGCCTTCGTTGGCCCTGTAAAAGATTTCTTTTTCTCCACTACCCACTGGCCAATTCCTGAAAAAGTATATGACGCCATACCCTTTGTGCACGGTGTAGAGCTTCCCCTGGTGTTTGTTGGGTTTATGACTTTCGTATTGATTATGAGTTCGGTTACTATGGTGTTGGCAGTGGAAGCCGGTCACCGTATGGATCGCCAGTCGGTTGAGAAATGGATGCTTTGGACGATTGTAGGCGGATTGACCTTCCTCAGCTGCCAGGCTTGGGAGTGGACACACTTCATCATCGGTTCAGGTGATGGTACCCCCATGGCCGAGGTTCTCAATGGTCAATGGGTTCAGCATATGGTGCAAGGAGCAAACCTTCATGAAAATCAATATGGACCTCCGGCGTTTGCGGATTTCTTTTTCTTCATCACAGGCTTTCATGGATTCCACGTATTCAGCGGAGTGTTGTTTAATTGGTTGATCTATTACAACACAGCCACCGGCGTGTACGACCGCAGGGGTCATTATGAAATGGTTGAAAAAGTCGGGTTATACTGGCACTTTGTGGACCTTGTTTGGGTATTCGTGTTCACCTTCTTTTATCTCGTCTAAATCTGAAATCAAATTATACCATGGCACATCATGAACCTCAGGTAATTGTCCTTCCACCCGACAAAGAGAAGATTAAGAAACTCTGGCGTGTGGCCCTGATCCTGTTATTGGTAACGATGGTTGAATTCATCATCGCCTTTACGCTTCCACATGGCCCTTCCAAGACATTCCTGTTTGTGATTCTTACCATTGTTAAAGCCGGCTATATCGTCGGTGAGTTTATGCACCTGCGCTATGAAGTCAAGGTGTTATTTTGGGCGGTGCTTGTTCCGATGATTTTTATTGTGTGGATGCTCGTTGCCTTCGTATACGAAGGAACAAAGATTGTCACCTACTAGGTAAATGGTTTTTCCAAAGCCCACCGGTGAGCCGTCAGACGAGGGCTAAAGTTGAAGAACTTTAGCCTTCTTTTTTTAAGATGAACAACGCAAAAAAAATCCTGTACCTATTCCTGGCCCTGCTTCTGCCAGCACTCATTTTTGTATTTCTCAAATATGCAGGCAGAAACGAGTTTAATATACCTGTGTACTATATAAAAGGTGTTGAAGTGCCACCGACTGATTGTACCCAAACCTATGGCGTCCCCTATCTTGTCCCGGAC
>JANYHW010000062.1 GCA_025358885.1 Cytophagales bacterium
CTATCGCCATAGCTTCAGATTTTAGGCGACTGTAGACTAAAGTGCGACCGTTCTTCCAGGTGAGCATGAGCGTGAAAATACAGATGCCAATGAGTAGCGGCACCCAGCCACCATCAGGTATTTTGAGTAAACTTGCGCTAAAAAATGCCAAGTCTATGGTTAAAAATATTGCTACGAGTAAATAGGTTTTAAGTTTGTTCCAACGCCAAATTTCTATGAATACGACTGAGGCAAGTAAGGTGGTCATAATCATATTGCCAGTTACTGCAATGCCGTAAGCGGCAGCCAAATTACCCGAGCTACGGAATCCAAGCACCAGCGCCATTACAGCCAGCATTAAGACCCAATTAATGCGCGGCATATAGACTTGGCCTTGCATGCTTTCAGAAGTGTGTTGTATGTGCATACGCGGCAAATAGCCCAATTGCAGTGCCTGGCGGGATATTGAAAATGCACCTGTGATCACCGCTTGCGAGGCGATTACTGTGGCCACCGTGGCTAAGCCAATTAGCGGAAATAGCGCCCACTCTGGCGCTAGTAAATAAAATGGATTTTTAATGGCTTCGGCATTGCGCAAAATGAGTGCGCCTTGTCCAAAGTAATTCAATAATAATGCAGGTAATACCAACCCATACCAAGCCAGCGTAACTGGGCGACGTCCAAAATGTCCCATATCTGCATATAAGGCTTCAGCACCAGTGACTGATAACACCACCGCGCCTAACGAGATAAATGCGATCAATGGTTGATGCATAAAAAATTCAATAGCATAAAACGGGTTAAGTGCGTGTAGTATTGTGGCATTGTGGGCAATGCCAATAACGCCGAGTACTGCCAGAGCGCCAAACCACAGCAACATCACAGGCCCAAAAAATGCGCCTACGACATCGGTGCCTTTGCTTTGCGCCCAAAATAAGCCAAATAGCACCAATAAGGTTATCGGTACAACTATTTCCTGCAAGTGTGGCGCGGCGATTTCCAAACCTTCCACTGCCGAGAGTACTGAAATCGCGGGGGTAATCATGCCGTCAGCATAAAACATACAGGCGCCCAAAATACCTAGCATCATGATTTTACGTTGTTTTTTAGAATTACTCTCTGCATTGCGGCTGGCAAGCGCCAGCAAGGCCATAATGCCGCCTTCGCCACGGTTATCGGCACGCATAATAAAGGCCACGTATTTGATCGAAACAATTAGGATTAACGCCCAAGTGATGAGCGATAAAATGCCGTAAACGTTGCCAGGATTGAGTGCTACAGTATGATGTCCTGCCGAAAAAATTCCTTGAACGGTGTAAATTGGGCTGGTACCAATGTCGCCAAACACCACGCCCAGAGCGGCTAAAGCCATGGTGTGCAGTGCGGTTTTGTGAGTGTTGTTATTATCCATTGGTTTTGAAGTCAAAGGCTAGCGGCTTTAAAGCGAACGAGCATTATCAATCAATTAGAGGTGCAAACCAATATGTAAATCAGATTATTTAACAATTTAATCGGTTTTAACATGAATTATTGTTGCATCGGCGCACCCTTTTTCAAAAACTAGGTTCACTGCATTACCTATTTTAAGCTGTTGCGCATTCTTTATGAGTGCGCCAGATTTATCTTGCACCATGGCGTAACCGCGCGCCATGACATTCTGCGGGCTGAGTTGTTCGAGACTATTTTTTAGCTGTAAAACATTAACATTTAACACCTAACATTAGCCTTTTAATACTTGGCCGGTTGCCCCTTTTTCGGAGTCGATTTTAAAATAAACTCCCTGATATCTTCATTGGCCGTCACCAGATCCTCTGCACGCAGGTACATCATGTGCCCGCTTCGATATCCCTTGAATGAAAATCTGTCTTTCATTTTGCCACTGGGATCGATTTGCCACATACTGTACTTGGCATTGAAGTAATCACAGGCACCATCGTAGTAACCCGATTGGATCATCACATTCATGTAGGGATTCTCCGCCATTGCCTGACGAAGATTTTCTCCGGTTTTGTCATTCTCCCGGTTCCAGGGATATACTGAACCAAACATGTTGTACTTAATATCTGTTTTGTACTTTAATACATCACGAAGATAGTAGTTGATGGCAGGAGTGAATGCGTGAAGCCATGAGGTGAGTTCTGAATTGAAGTCCGGGGAATTGCCAGCCTCCATCTTGTCGATCCCTTTGTAGCGTGAATCGAGGCGTCCTACTGTGAAGCCGCCTTTTTCCCTCAGGAGATCTTTCCAGAAAAAATTGGTGGGAACGTCTAAGTTATGTTGCAATATCACTTTGTCAGACAGTCCGGAATAGCGCGCCATTTTGGATGCGATCTCTTTCTTCTTTTGCTCTGGCAGGAACCCACCACGGGAGAGCGCAGGAATCAATTCATTGATGGTGAATTCTTCCACTTCCGGAAGCATATCTGTCAGGTCTTTCGATTGCAGGTCCGACGGAAGTTGTTTGTGATACCACGCAGTGGCCGCAAAGTAGGGCAGGCGCAGGCCCGCGTCAACAGGACCTCCCCGCTCTATGCCAAGGTCAGTGGGTGAAACAAGGATGACCCCATTGAGATACATCCAATGTGCATTTTGCAACTCAAGGGCGAGTCCGGATACACGGGTCGTGCCGTAGCTTTCGCCGATAATGTATTTTGGTGAAGTCCAACGGCTTTTGCGGGTAACAAAATTATTAAGCCACTCAGCGAGGTATTTGATGTCAGCATTTACGCCAAAGAATTTTTCTTTCGGTGTATCCTTGATCAAAATTCTTGAGTAGCCCGTGTTCACAGGATTTACAAATACAATATCAGCCACATCAAGAATTGAATAAGGATTCTCCTTTATACCATAAGGTTGAATCGGATAACCCTCACTATCAATCTCAAGAATCCTCGGACCCGTATAGGCAATGTGCATCCACACGGAGGCAGAGCCGGGCCCGCCATTGAAAGAGATCACCAGCGGACGAAGAGACTTGTTGGTTACATCTGTTCTTTCATAGTAAGTATACTCCAATGCGGCAATTGCTTTTCCATCTTCATCCCAAACAGGCTGTGTGCCCGTGGTGGCCGTGTAAGGAAAACGTTTCCCTTTCACCGTGACTTCCCAATTGGTAGTAACTGTCGAATCGCCAGGGAGCTTCCGGGTCTTTTGAGCAAGAATCGGTGATGAAATGAAGAGACAGAGGATGATGATGAGACTGTGTTTGATCATAAATCAGTTTTAATTTGAAGGGTAAATCGATTTTGAATTTTGAAAATAGTGCCACTTCGGCAATATGTAATTTTATTACGTACTATTAAGCGAACGGTTGATCAATCGAAGGACTTGGCTGAGTAAACCATTTCACTCCGTTCTCGGTCATGTATGCACAGTCTTCCAGTCGGATGCCGAACTCTCCGTATATGGAAATGGTTGGTTCGATACTGAAGCACATTCCCACCTGTAAGGGTTGTTTGTTTCCAAGTACCATATTGCCCCACTCGTGACCATCCATGCCAATGCCATGGCCGGTACGGTGGGCGAGGCCTGGAACTTTATATCCTGGACCGAACCCTGCGTCCGTAATAACTTTTCTTGCGGCGATATCTACATTCTCACAGGGATCTCCAAGTTTAGCAGCATCAAAGCCAGCGGCTTGTGCTTTTTTCTCCAGGTCCCAGATCTCTCGCTGACGCTTTGTTGGCTCTCCGAACACAACCGTCCGGCTGATGTCGGAAGAATAACCACCAATCCTGCAACCACCATCCATCAGGACCACATCACCCTTCTGCAATTTCTGAGGAGTACTGCTGCCATGGGGGAAGGCTGACGGAACGCCAAAAGATGCGCCCGCACCTCCGCCTGGAGCACCGAGTCGCCTGTGTGCTTCCGCTGTATTGCCAGAAAATTCACCTTGTGACATGCCTTCCTTCAGCATGGCTACGGCAACTTTATACGACTCGAGGGTGATATCGTTGGCTTTTTGCATTAACGCCAGCTCTGTGGAACTCTTGATAAGTCGGCAAGCGGCAGTTACAGGGTCGGCACTTTGATAATTAATATTTGAAGCCTCTTTTCTGATGCCATCGAACAAAAAGAAGCGCACACGTTCTTCCATGCCCACCTTTCCGGTTTTGATTCCCAGGTCGGAAAAAATGCCTGCAACAACCTTGTAGGGGCTCTCATGTTCTTCCCACACGCGTAGGTCGGTACCGATCTTCATGAGTTCTCGGATCCGTTCTTCTTCAAAGTGCGGTCCTACATATTTTACATCGCCCTTCGCGGGGAGAATGGCAGCCATCATGCGCTCACTGTTACCCCACTTAATGCCGGTGAAATATTCCATGCTGGTTCCTCCATCCAAATAGATAGCATCGATCTTGCTCTCGGCCATCAGCCGCTGGGCTTTTTCGATTCGGCCCTTTCGCTCATCAATGGAAATGGGAACTATGTCGTCGGCCATAGATTTCAGTTGATCCATGGGGCCAGCGGCTGGCTCTGTCGTTTCGGGCTTGGAGGCACAGCCAGCAACACCCGAAAGTAAAGTGACCACTCCTGCACTGACTGCGGAAGTCTTTATGAAATTTCTTCTGGATAGGGACATAGGTAGGTTATGTTAGGTCGGCTAAACTAAGACTTTTTGTCAAATGTGAATGTGAGTGGATTTTGGATGGATGGGCAGGTTGACAAACGGTATAATAAATGACCACAGATTGTTCATATTTTCACTGTTTCAACCAGTGTTAATCTGTAATTTCTACCACTAAAAATTTTCCTGAGGACAGGCGCAGACGAATAATTAAATTTTATACTACATTTTAACCTCTATTTAAACTGCATACTCATGAAAAGAAGTTTGTCGATTATGGCTTTTTTGTTGTCCGGAACCTTTGCATGGTCCCAAGGACTCACCCTTGAAGCAATCAAGAGTTATCCGTTCCCAACAGAATTGACAGCCTCATCTCAAGGTTCCCGCATTGCATGGGCTCTGGATGAACAGGGTAGAAGAAATGTATACGTCGCAGAAGGTCCTGACTTTAAACCAAGGAAGCTTACCAACTATACCCAGGACGATGGCCAGGAAATCACAAGCCTCTCCATCTCTTCCGATGGCAAGTGGGTAGTGTTTGTACGTGGAGGAGACCATGGCTCCAATTGGGATGACGAGCTGCCAATAAACCCGTCTTTTAGTCTCGTGCCGATGAAAGTGAAGGTAATGAGCACCCCATTTACGGGTGGAGAGGTGAAAGTACTTTCGGAAGGTGATGCGCCGACCACTTCCCCAAAAGGAGATGTTGTCGCATTCATCAAGAACAATCAGGTGTGGACTGCTCCGCTGGACGGATCTTCAGAGGCAAAGAATCTGTTCACGACCCGTGGCACAGTTGGCTCCCTGAATTGGTCGCCAGATGGATCAAGCCTCGCATTCGTTGCCAACAGGGGAGATCATTCATTCATTGGCATTTACTCTAAAGCGGACTCACCTATCCAGTGGATGACACCATCCTTTTCCTATGATTTTTCGCCCCGATGGTCACCTGATGGAAACCGGATTGCATTTGTCCGCATGGCAGGGGATGGGGGAAGCCCCGACTCCATCCTGACCCGACACCACGAGGCATGGTCCATATGGACTGCGGATATAAAGTCAGAAAAGGGTGCTCAGCTTTGGAAGGCACCTACCACATTGGCTGGATCATATCCTACCACCCATGGTGAGACCAATTTGCACTGGGCTGCCGGAGACAGAATTACTTTCTTATCGTATCAAGATGGATGGCCTCATTTATATTCAATCTCCTCTGCGGGCGGAAGCGCCGTATTACTTACTCCCGGATCTTTCATGGCAGAGCATATAAAACTCAGTGCGGATGGAAAATGGCTTGTCTTCAGCGCGAACACAGGCCCTGACAAACTGGATATAGACCGAAGGCACGTAGTGCGCGTTCCTGTTGACAAAGCATTGCCTGAAGTAATGACTCCCGGCGATGGAAATGAATGGACACCCGTTGTGACTGGTGACGGCTCAATGCTCGTTTTATTGAGTGCCACCTCAAGGCGACCTCCGGTTCCAGCGATCATGAACCTCAGTTCAAAATCTCCGCTTAGGTTGATCGGTCTTGAAAATATTCCCAAAGACTTTCCTGAAAAAAGTCTCGTTACTCCAAAACAAGTTGTTTTCAAATCCTCGGATGGCTTTACAATCCATGGACAGTTGTTTGAACCTTCTGGTACCACGGGTAAGAAGCCGGCAATCGTGTACATCCATGGTGGTCCGCCGAGACAGATGTTACTTGGCTGGCACTATTCTGACTACTATTCAAACGCTTATGCTTCAAACCAATACCTTGCCAGCCTTGGTTTCGTGGTGCTTACTGTAAACTACCGCCTGGGGATCGGTTATGGATTTGATTTCCACCGACCTGAAAAAGCAGGTATGAGTGGCGCTTCTGAGTACCTCGACATCAAGGCGGCTGCCCAATGGCTTGGGTCTCAGCCTCAAGTCGACGCATCAAAAATTGGAGTATATGGAGGATCATACGGCGGTTTCTTAACGGCAATGGCACTGGGCAAAGATTCGCCGTTGTTTGCGGCGGGCGTCGACATCCATGGCGTTCACGATTGGACGACAGGTCGGACACGTAATGTGATTTCGCCAGACAAATTCGAAAGAGCGCCAGACGCTGAGAAAGCGAGGCAAATAGCCTGGGAATCTTCACCCACGGCATTCATCTCTGGATGGACCTCGCCGGTGCTGATTATTCATGGCGATGATGACCGTAACGTGCGCTTCAACCAAAGTACCGACCTTGTGCGACGACTTGAAAAGAAGGGCGTGCCCATGGAAACACTGGTGATTGTTGATGACACCCACCATTGGATGAAACATAGCAATGCCGTCAGGATATATGGGGCGTCAGCAGATTTCTTCGTTCGAAAGCTGATGAAACATTAGCCTGGTTTCATGCCAAGGAATGACATTTGTCATCTTAACAATTTGGATGATTGCTGTATTTTTGTCAAAAGAGAATGAGCCAGTCAGTGAAAATATTATTTCTGGTAGTAATTGCGTGTTTGCTTGGTGGATGTGCAGTGAATGTGCATACCGTCTACGATCATGATGCAAATTTCGATTCTTACAAGACTTTCTGCTGGATGGATGGCTGTGAATTCAAGGTAGCAGGTCCTGAGTATCTCAAGGATAGTATGATCCGTGACAATATTAAGCTGGCCATCATCAGTGAGTTGAAACTGAAAGGACTTACCCAAAACATGGAGAGTCCGGATCTCCTTGTGGGCTTTAATATTACCATGAAAGACGAAAAGGCAATCATTTATCACCATTCGCCCGATATGCCGTTCTATCGTCCTGTGGACAATGACAGCGATGTGGTTCCATACCTGAAGGGGACGTTGGTATTGGGGATGGCTGACAAGAAACAAAGCAAGATCGTTTGGGAGTCATTCGCTGTGAGCTACCTGGACATTAATCCTGACTTTTCAGAAAAGGAGGTGCTCAAGGGCATCAAATTGGTCCTTAAGAAGTTCCCACCGAAAAAATAAGAGTATGTCGGGCTTGCCTGCCGTGAAAGAAATATCCATTGAAATATCCACTTCGCTGGGAAGCATATCAGCCACCCTTCAATCAGCCAATCAGCCCAAGGCGGTGATTACGTTTGCTCACGGTGCGGGAGCAGGCAAGGACCATCCGTTCATGAAATCACTATCGCTTGAACTTGCCAACAAGTCTATCAGCAGTCTGCGGTTCAATTTCCCTTACATGGAACATAAGAAGGGCAGACCGGATGCAGCTCCAATTGCTGAGAAAACAGTCGAGGGGGTAATGCTTAAGACCCACGAACTTCTGCCTGACCTCCCGGTATTTGGTGCAGGAAAATCGTTCGGAGGCAGAATGACCTCCCAAAGGTTGTCGAAAGAATGTCCAGAATGGGTGAAGGGAATTATCTTTTATGGCTTCCCGCTGCATCCCACAGGTGCACCCGGCACCGATCGCGCAAAACATCTTGATGCAATCCCCATTCCCTTGCTCTTCCTTCAAGGTACTCGTGATACCCTTGCTGAACTCTCTCTTATTAAAGGTGTAACAAAGAAGCTTTCCAATTCGACATTGGTCCTGTTTGAAGGTGCTGATCATTCATTCAAGATCAAAAAAATGATTGCCATCAATGAATTGGCCCTTGAGACAAGTTCCTGGATAGACAAAATACTCGCTAAATAAACGATATGTATACATTGAGATTCAGAGCAATTCTGGCTGCATGGGTTGTTGCCTTCTCAATTTCTTGTGCACCAAATGACAGCGGTAAGGGAAATAGTCAGGAGGAGTCCCTCATTAGGTCATCGAGGGAGAAATCCAACCAGGCCATTGCCCAAAGAGATACAGCAACGCTTGCCAGCCTGTGGACGAATGACTTTCATGTGGTATCATCCAGAAACGCAGAGATGTCTGGTCGCATCCCTAACCGTGATCGGTTTGCAGCTGACTTTGCTAACAGGCCCGATATACTCTATGTCCGCACACCAGAGGTAATCAAGGTTTTTGAGCAATGGAACATGGCTTCCGAGGCTGGTCATTGGTCAGGTCACTGGACAGATAACGGAGTGCGCGTAGAATTGGGTGGTACCTATTTCGCCAAATGGCACAAGATCAATGGTCGATGGTTGATCCGGGCAGAAATATTCGTTCCGCTTACGTGTGCTGGAGGTAAATTCTGCGACCAGGTGCCGATCTAGTCCTTCTTTGTAACGATTGCCTCAGCCTCCATCTCCACCAGGTATTCATCACCAATAAGGTCGGCGCGGATCATTGTGTTGGACGGTTGAATATCCCTGAATCGTTCGCCATGGACACGCGCAACAACTTCCCAATCGGAAATATTTCTGATATAGATCCTTGTTCGGACCACTTCTTCCAGCTTTCCTCCCAGAGAGATAATCGCTCCTTCAATCTTGTCAACAATGAAGTTCATCTGAGCCGCAGCATCGCTGCCACCTACTGCTCTGCTTCCATGGGTAGCTGTTGTTCCTGAAACAAGTATGCGGTTTCCTTTTCTAACCGCACGGCTGAAACCTGCCACGTCTTCCCAAATTGTTCCGCTCAATGCCTTGTTCCTCCCGTCAGAACCCCTCATTACAGGGTAGGGGGCGGGCAAGCTTTCTACATGATGACTCAGGTCGCCCGAAGCAGTAAGAAAGGGTGGCTTTCGGTATTCATCTCCACAGTCGCCAGCGATAGGATCAAGAGAAGAAAGTGACTCATGAATTCTCGACCTGGCTTCATTGCCGAGGCTGAAGCCAAACAGATTCATATTGTCCTGGATATGATCAGTCTTACCCAATCGCGCACCGATGATTATTCCTGCCACTGCAGGCTGATCCAGAATATACCGCGAAGCGACATTTGAAATTGAAGCACCTTTTTCTTTCGCTATGACGCTAAGTACCTGAAGCAGGTCCTGATACTTGTTCCATCCTCCAGCCGCATCGATGAATCTCTTGTATTTCATTTCTGACCATGTCGTCAGCTGTTCTGGTTGTTCACGGTCAAGCCACTTCTCAGTCAGAAATCCTCCTGCGATAGTTCCAAAGGCCAGTAATTTTACATTATGCTTAATGCACAGCGCAGTCATTCCCTTCCCGGCGCGTTGATCCAGTAGTGAGAAACAAACCTGGTTGGTCAATACTTTGATCCCGCTGTTCAACACAATGTTAAGATGGGCAGTGTCAAAGTTCGTGACCCCCAGATGGCCTATGATCCCTTCGTGCTGAAGTTCCTGAAGCCAGTACAAACAGTCCATCCAGCCTGCGTCAGCATAGTTCCAGGCATGGAATTGCATCAAGTCAATTCGTTTAACCTGAAGGCGGTCCAGGGCACGCTGAACAGCAGTACGTACATCATCTTTGGTGACCGGACCCGGAGCGGGCACCCATTTGGTTAAGATTTGAACTTGCTGATCGGCACCCAGTCGTTTTCTGAAAACCCCGGCAATAAGTTCCGCCGATCCATAATGATCAGCCATGTCAAAGGATGTGAATCCTGCCTCAACATAGGAAGACATCGCCTCGGCAGTTTTCATTGGATCGAGCAAGTTGCCATCCCGTTCCATATCGGCGATCTGCCAAAGCCCCGTGAGCACGCGAGAGACGGATAAATCCGGGGCTAGTTTGATTTGTTCGACATTCATCCTCGAATTTATTCTATTCAGGTGGAAGTTTAGAAAAGAATTCCCCGATGGCGATGCCAGAACGCCTCAAGTTGACCCATTCACGAAAGTAAATTACGGAAGCAAAAATCATTACAATAACCCAAATTGGTGTGGAGTGGAAGTACCACGCACTCACCGTTGAATTCAAATCCTTGTAAATATGAATGACAAGAAATGAAGAGAGAAAAATGATACCAGAAGTAGCAAGCCAAAGCTGTGTTCTCCTGGACCGAATCACTTTAACTTCCCTGAAAATTTCCGGGTTGCGAATTGGCAAGCTTATCACCGAAATACACATCAGGATAAAATTCACCAACATAGACGTCACCATGATGTCGACTCCCAGAAAGAAATCTCCAGCCCAATGACTGCCCAGGATACCCATGGTGGCAATCATGCCACTTAGTAGAATAGCTGTGTGCGGTGTGTGATGTTCAGGATGGAT
Organism: Cytophagales bacterium; assembly: GCA_025358885.1. GTDB lineage: Bacteria > Bacteroidota > Bacteroidia > Cytophagales > Cyclobacteriaceae > ELB16-189. The sequence goes on from JANYHW010000062.1 coordinate 10,633, forward strand.
CCTGGTCACCCCTTTTGGGAAAATCCCATCTTCGGCCCAGGCAAACATAAGGCGCGATACAGACAAAAGCATCGCAGGAAGATCATTGGTTAATGCAATGGCTGCTCCGGCGACAATGGCTACTGTCCATCCGGGTGAAAGAAAGTAACTCATCAGGCCAGGCGCGGTAATATCCTTTTTACCGGCTTCTTCCGCCACAAAACTCCATGGGACCGCATGATACACCGCAGACGTAAATATCATATAAAATAATCCAACTGTGGTGACTGCAATCCCTATGGCGAGCGGTAACGAGGTTTGCGGATTCTTTGCTTCCCCTCCGGCTTGTGCGATGGAATCAAAGCCAATGAAACTCGAGAAGAGGATAGCTGAAGCTGAAAGAAATATAGAAAGGTTAAATTTTAAGTCAGGAACGGCAATCGTTCTGCCTTCTTTTAACATCAAAGCTTCGGCAAAATCCTGATGGGTGAAATGGAACCCAGCAATGATTACGATTGCACCCAATCCAAACATAAGGAACATCAAAGGAATGATTGTCCGCTCATACTGCTTTATCCCCCGGATATTCACCCAGACAAAGAACCACAACACCCCCAAGGCCAGCACCACCCTGACGAATCCCTTGTCGAGCATGGAAGCCAGGCTATGCCACGCCATGGCCGCCGCGATGTCTCTCATGAATGGAACGATCACATACGATACCACCCCAATTATTATTGAAAGTCCAAACCATTGAGAAAAGCTGGCCACGAAACCGAGGTAGGGATGAAGGCCTCTGCTTGCATAGATATAACTCCCGCCCGCCCGTGGCATGGCCGATGCCAGGATGCTGTAGGCGAAAGCGGCAAGGATAGCGGGTATAGCAGCCACCAGAAAAGCAGGCAAAACATATGGACCAATGCCAGGCACATTACGCTGTATCATAAACGGAACAACATAAATAGAAGCACCAAGCATGGAACAAATGCCGGTCGACGCCAGCCCCAACAATCCCATCTGACGCGACAGTCCGGAGGTAGTATTAGGTTCAGTTGAATTCGATAGAGCAGGCATTGACTAACAGCGTTATGTCGAGAAACACAAAGAATGTAAAGAACCGGTGCTTTTCCTCTTGCCCTGACAGTGTATCTTTGCGCCTCATTTTAACAGAACGCTGTGAATTATCTTTCTGCCGAGCTCATTTCGAAGACATTCAATGACAAATGGCTGTTCAGGGACATCTCGTTAGGCATCTCCCAAGGCGAGAAATTCGCCATGGTAGGCAATAACGGAGTCGGCAAATCCACGCTGCTCAATATCCTTACCGGGGAACTCAAGTCAGACTCAGGCAAGGTTGTCACACGTGACGGCATCCGTCTTGGATTTCTAACTCAACAGCCTCAAGTAGATAATAATCAGTATGTTAAGGATATTCTATTCGACGCTGCTAATAAGGTTGCTGCTGCCGTAAAGGAGTATGAAGAATGCCTCCATCACCCGGAAGTGGCTGGGGAAAGGATGCAAGCGGCGCTTGAAAAGATGGAGGAATACAACGCCTGGGACTACGACGCCAAGGTGCATGAAGTCACCAGCAAACTGGATGTACCCGACCTGGACAAAAAGTTTGGTGAATTATCCGGAGGGCAAAAGAAGAGGATATTCCTTGCCCAACTCCTCCTGGCAAGCCCTGATCTCATTATTATGGATGAGCCTACCAACCACCTCGACCTGTCTGCGATTGAGTGGCTGGAGGAATACCTCTCTGGTCCAAATATTACCCTGATTATGGTTACCCACGATCGCTACTTTTTGGATAATGTGGCCACAGAAATTATTGAATTGGATCGAGGTAAACTTTTCCGGTATAAGGGTAATTATGCCTATTTCCTGGAGAAGAAATCGGAACGGGAGGAGATGCTGAAGACTGAGGTGACCAAAGCGCGCAACCTGCTCAAGAAAGAGCTGGAGTGGATGCGCAAGCAGCCTCGTGCCCGGGGAACAAAAGCAAAATACAGAATTGAGGCGTTCTACGAATTGAAGGAAGTGGCGTCACAGGATTTGAAGAAAGACCGTCTCGAACTGGACATCAGGGAGTCCCGGCAAGGAGGGAAAATCCTGGAAGTTGAACACATCTCCAAGAGCTACGGCAACCAGGTGGTGATTGAGGATTTTTCTTACGTGTTCAAGAAGTTTGATCGCATCGGGGTTGTGGGAAAGAATGGAATCGGAAAATCCACATTCCTTGATATCATTACACAGAAATTGAAACCGGATACCGGAATTGTAATGCCGGGACTAACCACCAAGTTTGGTTATTTCACACAGGATTCGATGACTCTCAATCCGGCCAACCGCATTATTGAAGAGGTAAAAGAAATTGCGGAGTTTATTACCCTTTCGGACGGAAGTCAGGTTTCGGCATCGAAGTTTCTGGAGAATTTCCTCTTCCCACCCGAGAAACAATACACGTTTATTGAGAAGCTCAGTGGGGGAGAGAAGAAGCGGCTACAATTGCTTAAACTACTGGTACTGAGTCCTAATTTTCTTGTTCTGGACGAACCTACCAATGACTTCGACATTGATACCCTCAACGTGCTGGAGGACTTCCTGGAAAAATTTACCGGATGCCTGGTGCTTGTATCTCATGATCGTTATTTCATGGACCACCTCGTTGATCAACTCTTTATTTTTGAGGGAGAGGGTAAGATAAAGATGTTCAATGGCAATTATACATACTACCGTGATTCTATCAAAGATGCAGAAATGGGCATAGGTGAGCCCTTGAAGCAACTGGTTGAACCGAAAGTATCAGAAGGCCCGTTGGCCAAAAAGAAAACTACGGTCAAGGAGAAGCAGGAATACACAAGTCTGGAAAAGGAAATTCAACTTCTTGAATTGGAAAAAACCAGGCTAACGGATAAACTGCTCGATGGACAGGCCGGACATGTGCAACTCCTGGAATGGTCGCAACAGATAAAAGGAATTACAGACCAGATTGAAACCAAGACCGCCCGATGGCTTGAACTTGCTGAAATTGTCTGATAAGACTTTCCAGCTCTTGTAGACTATAACCTGGGCCGATCCGTCTTTGTGTAAAAGCAGGGTGACTTCATGCGAATTCTGGGTATCATCATAAAATCGATTTTCTATTTCGTATTGGCGCTGGCCCTGGTAATCTATTTGTTTATGCAACAAAAATCATTCGGCAAGCTTCCCTCGGGAGATCGGTTGGAAAGAATTAAAAACTCCCCTCATTACAGAGATGGAAGTTTCATGAACATTGAAGAGACAGAGATGCTGGCCAAGGATGCCTCTTATCCCAAAATGATGGTGGATTTTTTCAGCAAGGGGAATAACAGGGGTCCTTCCGTAACGCTTCCGTCCATTCGCACAAATCTTACAACAGTGCGTGATATGCCCTCCATTATTTGGTTCGGGCACTCTTCGTACCTTATTTCCATTGATGGCAAAAATATCCTCGTTGATCCCGTATTCAGTGAAAGAGCGTCGCCGGTTCAATATATGGGAAGCAAAAACTATCTCTATTCGACAACTTATTCAATAGAAGATTTTCCTCCCATCGATGTGGTGATCATTTCGCATGACCATTATGATCACCTGGATTATAATACTATCCTCAAACTCAATTCGAAAACAAAAGTATTTGTCACTGGATTGGGTGTAGGATCGCACCTTGAATACTGGGGTGTGGAAGAATCACGCATCAAGGAATTTGACTGGTGGGAGGGTGGCATGGTGTTGCCGGGAGTTGAGTTGATTGCCACCCCCGCCAGGCATTTTTCGGGAAGAGGCTTTAAGCGCTACCAAACTTTATGGTCATCCTTTGTACTCAAGACAGGTAACAAAACATTATTCATTGGTGGCGACTCCGGATATGACGCATCGTTTAAGAAAATTGGAGAGAAGTATGGCCCTTTTGATCTGGTGATGCTCGAGTGTGGACAATACGACAAGCAATGGCCGTTCATTCACATGATGCCCGAACAAACAGTGCAAGCCAGTATTGATTTGAATTCAAAAGTTCTGATGCCTGTGCATTGGGGAAAATTCACTCTTGCTCTTCATCCCTGGACAGAACCTGTCGAGCGTGCACTCAAATCAGCCGACGAGTTGAAAGTAAAACTCACGACACCCATTATGGGTGACCCAATGAATCTTGATAGTATTACCATCGGAAAGCGGTGGTGGAAAGGATTGGATTAGAAATACCGTGGTAGGATTTAGCTGGATGGCCCTAAGGCTGCGTTTCTGTATCATTGCATATCGCTTGGTATTTCCTTTCCATGAAAGCAGCTACAGTCAACGAAATCAAGAAAGAACTGGCTTCACTGGAAGCTCAGGCCTTGGTGGATCTCTGCCTTCGACTGGCAAAATTCAAAAAAGACAACAAAGAACTGCTCACCTATCTGCTCTATGAAGCACAGGATGAGCAAGCCTACGTGCGCACAATAAAAGCCGATATGGATGAGCAGTTTATTGCCCTTCCAACGACCAGCGTCTATTACTTTAAGAAAAGTCTCCGCCGGATTCTACGGGTGGTGAACAGGCAGATTCGCTATTCCGGCGTCCCGGCGTCGGAACTGGAATTGCGCATTCATTTTTGTACCCTTTTCAGGAATTCGGGTGTACCTTTGGACAAGAGTCCTGTGCTCCTAAATTTGTATCAGCAGCAAATGAAAAAGCTTCACGGGATGATCACCAAACTTCCGGAAGATTTACAATTTGATTATCAACACGACATTGAAAAGCTTTCATCCTAGGAATGGAACACCAACACAACAATCCCTTGCACGGTAAAACACTTGAAACAGTATTAGAGCACCTCGTAGACCGGTATGGATGGGAAGAACTGGGGAGGCGAATTGCCATCAATTGCTTCATCCATGATCCCAGCATCAAGTCAAGCCTTGTCTTTCTCAGGAAAACCTCCTGGGCACGGAAGAAAGTAGAAGATCTTTACCTGGAATCCATCAGCTGACCAACCTGCCTGTCAGGTCTATTCATGACTACCACCGGACTTTCGAAGAGAACATTGTTGGTTTCATCAATCGTGTTGCTGACCCATGTATTTACCGTGGCCCAGGATAACTGGAAACCACTCTTTAATGGAAAAGATTTGGCTGGATGGAAGCCTCTTAACGGAAAGGCGAAATTCGAAGTAGTCGGAAATGAAATCGTGGGGACAACCACGGCCAATGAGCCAAATTCCTTTCTTGTTACAGAAGCCACCTATGGCGACTTCATCCTTGAATTGCAATTCAAAATCGATGAGGGTACAAATTCCGGCATTCAATTCCGCAGCGAAAGCAGGCCTGAATATCAAAATGGAAGAGTCCATGGATACCAGTATGAGATCGATCCCTCTTCCCGGGCATGGACAGGGGGCATTTATGACGAAGCACGCAGAGAATGGCTGTACACACTGGAATATAATATTGATGCAAAAAGGGATTTTGAAAAAAATGAGTGGAACCTCGCGCGCATCGAATGCATCGGGAATACACTCCGTACATTTATCAATGGCTTTCCCGCTGCCCATGTAGTCGACAACCTTACTAAGAGCGGTTTCATTGCGCTTCAGGTACATTCCGTTGACAAGCCTGCCAATGCCGGTAAACAAGTCCGGTGGCGGAACATCCGGATTCAAACACAAGATCTAACCCCAACGCCGCTGGATGAAATCTTCGTGTCGAATTTTATTCCCAATACACTTTCTGAACAAGAGACTAAGAATGGTGTGAAGTTACTATGGGATGGGAAGACATCGAATGGCTGGCGCGGCGCCTATCAAACAAAATTCCCGGACCACGGGTGGGAAATAAAAGAAGGGGAGTTAAGGACTCTTAAATCAACCGGGGGTGAGTCTACAAATGGGGGTGATATAGTTTCGCAGGAAGAGTTTGCGGCTTTTGATCTTCAATTTGAATTTAGATTGAGTGAAGGCGCCAACAGCGGCGTGAAATACTTCGTAACCGAACAGGAGGGAAATAAGGGCTCAGCCATAGGGCTGGAGTACCAGATTCTCGATGATGAAAGACATTCCGATGCCAAGGAAGGGGTGGTGGGAAATCGCACCCAGGCCTCGCTGTATGATCTTATTCCTTCATTGAAAATTGCCCGTGGCCAGCATAAAATAGGAGAGTGGAATTACGGGAGTATCATCGTTTATCCAGACAACCGTGTTGAGCATTGGCTGAATGGTTACAAGGTGGTGGAGTTTCAGCGCGGTACTCCCATCTACAATGCCCTGGTGGCACGGAGCAAGTATGCGCAATGGAAGAATTTTGGAATGGCGCCGAAAGGACACATCCTTTTGCAAGATCACGGCGATCAAGTATCTTTCCGCAGCATCAAAATTAAGGTATTCAAAACCTCACCCTGAACTCGTTGCTAGGGTTGTTGATGTTCAACTAACCAATTTGTTTTATGAAAAGAAGGACCTTCATCAAGAAATCAACGCTGGCTACTACGGCGGTGGCAGCCGGCATGAATGCCTTTGGTGCCAGCAGCTATTCCCGGATCATCGGCGCCAATGACCGTGTACGGGTTGGGGTTGTAGGTTTCTCAGACCGGTTTAACAGCAGCCTGCTTCCGGCTTTTTTGAACCATCACAAAGAATTGAATTTTGATATTGTTGCAGTCTCCGATATTTGGAAGGTAAAGCGCGACAACGGCACGGCCATTCTCAAGCAGAAATTGAATCATGAAATTAGGGGTTGCCGCAACAATGAGGAATTGTATGGAGGTAAGGATATTGATGCTGTCATTGTAAGCACCGCGGATTTTCAGCACGCCCTTCACGCGGCAGAGGCGGCGCGGGCTGGCTGCGATGCGTACGTTGAGAAACCTTTTGCTGAAACCATGGCCGACAACAAGGAAGCCCTGAAAACTATCCGGGAATCAAAGAAAACCTTCCAGATCGGTTCACAGCGCAGGAGCGGGGCTAACTACCATGCAGCTGCAGAGTTTATTCAGGCAGGAAAATTTGGTCCGGTAACCATGGTTGAGCTTACCTGGAATCTTAATCAACCTGGTCGCTGGAGACGGGAGCAATTGGTAGCGCAAATGCGGGAAGAGGACACTGACTGGACGCGCTTCCTCATGAACCGGCCGCCTGAACCATTCAGTGCCCGCAAACACCTTGAGTTTCGATTATTCTGGCCTTTTTCGTCGGGAATGCCGGGACAGTGGATGAGCCATCAGATAGATACCGTTCACTGGTTTACAGGATTGCAACATCCCCGAAGTGTTGTAGCCAACGGTGGGGTATACGCATGGAAAGATGGACGACAAAATTGGGATACCATGACCGCAGTCTTTGAGTACGGACCGCAACAAGATCCTGCATCAGGCTTCCAGGTAACATTTAGTTCAAGGATGCATAATGGCGATGAGAATCCAAAGGAGATTTACTATTCAAACGGAGGAGAAATGAACTTGTCAACCAACAAGGTTTCTCCCATCGGAGGACTCACCGACGGATTTGCAAAGCCAATGAACATGAAAGCGAACCTGCTCCCGGAAGTTGACTTGACTTCCAGGGCTGAAAAAGTAGTTGCTTCCGCGAACACGGGAGGTGATGTCCTCACTTCCAACCACATGCGGAACTGGATGGAGTGTGTTCGCAGCCGGAAAGAGACCAACGCACCTGTTGAAGCCGGTTATGCTCATGCCATTGCCTGCATCATGACCAATGCCGCCAGGCGCACGGGTGCGAAGGCAACTTTTGATGAAGCCACGCAGGAAGTAATGGCTGATGGGAAAATATTCAGGTATTGAATGAAGGTTCTCACAATCTTAGTGCTGTTGCTGGCCAGTCAACTGGTGGTTGCGCAAACCGGGTTTTCCATCCGGGAAAATAAGAAGGGCAAGAAAATTGAAATTCTGTACAACAAGAAAATCGTCACCGCTTACTGCTATTTTGATTCCACAGAGAAGCCCGTACTATTTCCAATCAAGACATTGTCGGGCATCACCGTCACGCGGGGATTCCCAATTGCTCCCAGGGCGGGAGAGCGGACAGACCACCCCCACCAGGTTGGCATGTGGCTGAACTACGAAAACGTTAATGACCTGGATTTCTGGAATAACAGTTATGCTATTCCAGCAGAAAAGAAAGCACTATACGGTTCGATCAAATATCAGAACATCCTTAACTCTTCCGCAGAGGGTGATAAAGCGGTGCTGCGAACCCATTGTCATTGGATCGATTCTAAAGGCAAAGTACTCCTGGAAGAAGTCTGTGAGTTTATCTTCCGGCAAGTGAATGGCAACCTCGTGATTGATAGGACCAGTACATTGAAAGCGGGGCCAATTGATGTAAAATTCAAAGACGCCAAGGACGGGTTGCTCGGACTACGCGTTGCGCGGGAGCTGGAAATGCCATCCTCGCAGGAGGATACCTTTGTTGATGCCAAAGGAAATGTCACCACTGTACCGGCCATGAACAACACGGGTGTCACGGGGATGTATGTCAACAGGGAAGGTATTACCGGAGACAACACGTGGGGCAAGCGGTCATCCTGGACTTGCCTCAACGGAATTAAGGAGGGTCAGCATATTTCCATTGCTATCATTGATCATCCACTTAATATCGGGACACCCACGTATTGGCATGCCCGTGGCTATGGACTTTTCGCGGCAAATCCCCTCGGGCGCAAAGTCTTTACAGAAGGGAAAGAGGAACTGAACTACAAGTTGTTGAAGAATCAATCCGTGGCTTTCCGCTTTCGTATTGTCATTCATGATGGAAAAGCCTCCCTGCTACCTTCAGAAATAGAGGAGTATCTGAATGATTTCGCCAAGTTCAAATAATCCTGACCGAACCCCTGCGTTATTTTGTTTTTTGATTGTGAGTGACAATTGCCACTAATGCCTATTTTTGCCACGTTTTAGAATGATGTTGATTTGCATGAGGTATTATTTCGTTGCATTCGCCTTTCTTTTTGTTTCATCCACACGGTCATTCGCCCAGGAATATCCAAAAACGTCGACAACGGATACTGAGAAGACGGATGGAACCTTCTACTTCAGTTGGGGGTATAACCGGGACTGGTATACGCCCAGTACCATCCACTTTGTCAACCACAAGACGGATAATTATGACTTTGTGTTCTACAACGCAAAAGCGCACGATAAGCCTGATATGGAGAACTACTGGCAGTTGGATCGATTGACTATTCCGCAGTATGACATGAATTTCGGCTACATGTTTAACGACAAACATGACCTGGGAATTGAATTGAGCTGGGACCACCTGAAATACGTGGTTACCGATAACCAGGTGATCCATGTGAAGGGCAACATCCGTGGTCATTACATCGACAAGGATACGCTTGTCACACCGTCATTCGTTCATCTGCAGCATACCAACGGCAACAACTACCTTATGTTGAACCTGGTCAAGCGACTAAAGATTTTCACGTTTAAGAATTTTCAGTTGAGCGCCATAGGAAAAGTTGGAGCAGGGCCCATGATGTCATACACCATATCCACTGTCCTGGGAAGTTATGACCCTGGCCACTTTCACTACCATGGGTTTGTTATTGGAACGAGCCTTGGGTTGCGATTTAACATCTTCAAATATTTCTTTATACAGACCGATCTGCAGGGTGCTTTTGCTGACTATACAAACACGGAATTAGGTGCAGACCGTCAGGGACTCGCCACACACACGTTTTATTCTCTTCAATACATGTGGTCAGGCGGAGTAAGTTTTCCCATTGTACGATAGACAAAGTTAGACTATGAGAAAGGTTATTTTTTTAGCGATTGTGTTGGCAGTAGTTTCCTGCTCAAAGACGCCGGAACTACCGTCAGAACCATTTGAGTTCAAAGGAAGTTGGTACACTGACCTAAAGGACGCCAGTGGTGCCTTCGATCCCGAATCCGACTATATGGAAATGTACGTATCGGACACGGCCATCTTCTTTCAGATGGAAACAGCAGGAACAAGTTTACGGAAGTATTATATCGTGGACGACTCCATGTATCAATGTGTCGGCATGAGGGGGAGACCTTGTACATTCTATGGCATGTATAAAATTAACCGTTATTACCACGATACCTTGTGGCTCACCTCACCCAGGCAATACACGATTGGAGATACCGTTTCATACTGGGTTAGATTTCCCAAAGATGAATATGGCCCGGCTGATCTCACCTGGACACCAGCGACGAAAGACTCTCTTCAATTAAAAGTAATGTATGACTACTCGCGCAGAACAATACGATATCATGACCTCATGAAGGGCCGGAAGGCGCATTATGACTCACTGCTCAAAGCTGGAGAATGGAATTGGACAATGAAAAGCGTCCGGAAAAAGCAGAGACGCGATTCCATTGCCAATTTGGTAAGATAGCGTTGCTATTGATGCACATCGTCCAGTATACATTGTCCATCTGTCATTAGCGTTTAAAACACCTACCATCCAACGTTTTCCACACTCCCATGAGTGAACCGAATTTTAAGCCTGCTCTTGGTTTAGGTGATGCGACCATGATCGTGGCGGGTTCAATGATTGGGTCAGGAATATTTATTGTAGGTGCAGATATCTTAAGGAACGTGGGCAGTGCCGGCTGGCTGGTAGCGGTATGGGCGCTGACCGGGTTCATGACCATCACGGCCGCGGTGAGTTACGGTGAATTGAGCGGTATGTTTCCGAAAGCCGGCGGGCAGTATGTTTACCTGAAGGAGTCCTACAATCCGTTGGTGGCCTTTCTCTATGGATGGGGTTTCTTCGCAATTATCCAGACAGGAACCATCGCTGCCGTAGGAGTTGCTTTTTCTAAATTCACCGCTTACCTCATACCCGAAGTAAGCGAAGAGCTTGTGCTGCTCCAGATCGGCTCATTCACCATCTCACCAGCTCAGGTACTCTCCATATTCGTTCTTTGCCTGCTCACCTACATCAACACCCGTGGGGTGGAAGGGGGTAAAGTCATACAGACCACCTTTACGATCGCAAAACTCATCAGCCTATTTGCCCTGATCATTTTCGGGTTGGCCTTGATGAAGCCTGAAGTCTGGAAAATGAACTGGGCTAATGCCTGGACAATTCGAAAAATGACAATTGACGGGGGTTTTGAAACCTATGGCTTTATGGCTGCCCTTGGAGCAATGGCGGCCGCTATGGTGGGATCAATTTTCAGCAGCGATGCATGGAACAACGTAACCTTCATCGCGGGTGAAATCAAGAACCCCAAACGCAATATCGGTTTGAGCCTATTCCTGGGAACTCTTATTGTTACGACCATCTATGTGCTCGCCAACACGATGTTTACCGCGGTACTACCCCTGCATGAGATTGCTTTCGCGGATAAAGACAGGGTAGCGGTCGCGGCTTCAACAGTCATCTTTGGGAACTTCGGAACAATCATCATAGCCCTTATGATCATGGTCTCTGCCTTTGGATGTGCGAATGGGATGATTCTGGCTGGCGCCCGAGTTTACTATACCATGGCCAAAGATGGTTTATTCTTTAAGAAAGCAGGGGAACTAAATAAATTTGCCGTTCCTCAGGCTGCCTTGTGGGTACAATGTGCGCTGGCGTGTATCTGGTGCTTAAGCGGAAAATATGGTGACTTGCTTGACATGGTATCCTTTGTAGTAGTACTTTTTTACCTGCTCACCATTGCATCCATTTTTATACTCAGAAAAACAAGACCTCATGCTGAAAGACCCTATAAGGCTTTTGGATATCCGGTGCTGCCCATAATCTACATGGTAATGGGAACCTTGTTCTGCACTTTATTGATCATCTTCAAACCAAAATTCACCTGGCCTGGACTGATCATCACACTGATTGGCATTCCAATCTACTATGGTTTTATGAGGGTCAAGCCCAGAGGATAAAACCAATCTCTGATGTCAGGAAAGGGATAAGCTTTAAATTAGTCTGGAGCGTTTCTGGTAAACCAATCACGTTCTGAAGTGGTTTTCATTTCGGCGGTGACTCGCTGGCTGATTTTTTCAAGGGCATTGCGCAGGGCACGGTTGATCATGGTATGCTCGATGCACTCATCGTCACCCATTCCCAATGTCTCCATCATGGCCTTCAGGGAAGTGGAGCCAAAGGATTCAAACAGGGCATCTTCCATCGACAAACAAAAGCTGATGAGGGCTTGTGGAAACCTGGCAGAAATCATTCCAACGAGTGTGTTTTCAGTTGAAAGCAGGGGATACCTCCCCAACAAAAGGAAGACGACCTTCGTCTCTACAGAAATGTTATTAATAAAGGTGCTGGAAGCAGACACGTCGGCTACGACAAGGGTATTTTTGTTTTGCCAAAAATCCTTTCCAGAGAATGCGTCGACATTTTGGTAAGGTACTCCCGAAGATTCGATGAAAGCACTCAGGTTCCTGTGCGACTCATTGAAAAATGTGATCAGCACAGGAAGCTTACCGTCTTTCAGAGCAAGGAGTGCTTCCCGGACAATTCCTTTCAAGCAGGCCTGGCGGGTCTTCCAAACCTTGTTGCCAGGCTCAATAGCTGACTTCTTCGAGGAAAACAAACCCATTCTATGAGATTGAGATATTAAGTTTATGCCTTCCTGGCAATGGGCGCCGACAGGCAACTCTCTGGAATCTTAAATGCATTCACCAGCGGCACGGCTTCCTGCCGGATATCCCAGCAAAGCTGGTTCACCATCTTTCTGATGGCCTTGGTTTTTGCAGCCTCCATGTATCCGCTTTCGAGGTACCAGCCTTTGTTTTTCTCCATTTGGGAAAGCGCGAAAAGCTGGCAAAGTTTTTTCAACACATTCTTGCAGCCGGCATCTTTGGTTTGATTGACCTGAAGTATGAACTGCTCGAGGATGACACGTTCTATATGTGCAAATCCTACCTGAAGGAGATGATGCTGACTCACGTTAAATGCATCGAATGAATCCATGCCCGCGCTGATGTGTTTCTTTAACCTCTTGGCCGAGGACATGAGGATGTCCCGCTCCCTGAATTTGAAGGCATTCATGTGGAACTCGGAATCAAGCAAGTGCTCTTCATCGGTACTCCGGGTGATAAATGGATTCATCTCTGAAATCGAAGTAGAAGCCTGACCGGCAACATAATTCAATACACCGATGAGATTCATGTTGGCAAATTCCTGTTTGAATTCTGTAAGACGGCTCTTGGCAACCAATTGCATGAGCACGGTATTGTCACCTTCGAAGGTGGTATAGATTTCGGAGTCATTCTTAAGGCGATCAATCCGGTTTTCAGACAGATAGCCTTTGCCGCCACAACACTCCCGGCATTCCTGAAGTGTATGCGTGGTGTTCCAGGTGGTAAAAGATTTGATACCAGCCGCAAGCGCCTCAATCTCCTGCATGTCGGCCTCCGTGCGTTTTAGAAACCTGTCCGTCAGATACTGCAGGGCGAAGTGAAGTGCATAGACATTGGCCAACAGGGGCATCAGTCTGCGCTGGTGGGTGCGGTAATTCAGGATCGGCACTTCTTTTCCGCCTTCTGGTCCGAACTGTGGGCGCTGGTCGCCATATCGAATCGCGATTGTCAAGCCTGTCTTGGAAGCGCTGTTCCCTGATCGGGGTATGCCAATACGGCCACCTACCAATGTTCCAAGCATGGTAAAGAACCGACGATTGTCGCTGGAGATGGGACTTGCAAACGCTCCTTCGGGGGTGACACTGGAGAAGCGATCAAGCATGTTATCATACGGAATCCGAACATGAGTAAACTGAATCTTGCCGTTGTCAACTCCATTTAATCCCATCTTCCGTCCGCAGTCTTCGATGACCACTCCGGCAATTTCCTTCCCCGATTTTTCCCTGAGTGGCACGAGGAACGCACTTACTCCATAGTCTTTGCCATCGAGTATCAGCTTAGCAAATGTAGTCGCCATTTGGCCGTGGCGTGCGGCATTGCCGATATACTCTTTCTTCGCAAGTTCATTTGGCGTATGAATGACAAAGGATCGCGTCGCGTGGTCGTATGTGGCCGTCGTCTCAATACCCCGCACATTGGATCCATGACCAGTCTCTGTCATGGCAAAACAACCTGGCAGCTCCAGGCTTCCAATGGATTTCAGGTATTTCTTGTGGTGCTTCTCGGTGCCAAGGAAGTACACGCTCATGCCAAAGAGCCCAAACTGTACACCGAACTTAATCACCAAACTGAGGTCATGGTAGCTGAGTGCCTCCATAATGGCAAAGTATTTAGACATGTTTCCTTGTCCGCCGAATTCTAACGGGTAGGCCATGGATCCATATCCCTGTACGGCGAGGTGCTTGCACCAATGCAGCACCTTTTCCCTATAATCATTCAGGTTATCCGTATATAAATAGGCAAATTCCGGATCTGAAATAACGGTCTTGACTTTCTTGATGATATCAGCCTCAGGTCCATCCAACAATTTCGAAAGAGTATCAACATCAAAGGTGTGCTGCGTTGCCCGCTGCTCTGTGATCGTAGTCCTTTTTTCTGGAAGGAATTCAAATATCGCCTCACCTTCAATCAGGCCAAGCATCCCTTCCACATCGAGTAAAGATTGTTTCGCGGCCTGAAGAGAATCATTCATGAACCCATCTCCTTTTAGCTGCGCAAGAGACACGCCGATGTCAACCAACCCGAGTTTTTGGCCGGGCGCGACACCCTGCACAGCGCTTCGTATTTCTGCCAGCCAACCTTTGAATTCATCAGGGGTAGGCGGCGATAAAGGATTCAATTGATCGTTTAAGTAATCCCTCTCATTTTCTTTCAGCCACGTCTGTTTGCGAATCAAGTCCCTCAATGTCTTGATCTCGCTGGGGGTAAGTACGGCATCCGACCACACCTCATAAAAGATTGGAAGGAATACGTACAGGTTGGGATTGGCTTTGAGAAGGGGGGACTGTAGCATATTATTTTCTTTTGATGTTATTTTTCATCCACGATGACAACTTTCTCCATCACATCGCCCTGCTTGACCTTATCAATTACGTCAAGACCTTCAAATACCTTACCGAACACGGTGTGGTTTCTGTCGAGGTGCTTGGTGTTCTCCCGATTATGGCAAATAAAAAGCTGTGATCCACCTGTATTGCGCCCGGCATGGGCCATAGAGAGAACTCCCTTGTCATGAATCTGGTTAGCACCTGTCAACTCACAATCAATGTGGTATCCCGGACCACCATTTCCAACACCATTAGGGCATCCACCCTGGATCATGAAATTTGGAATTACCCTATGGAAAATGAGACCATTATAGAATCCCTTTTGTGCGAGGTCTATGAAATTCTTGACAGTTTTTGGGGCATCTTCTTCAAAGAACTTAATCTTCATCACGCCCTTTTTCGTATGTATTTCTGCTATCTTCATTAGCTTTAAAGTTTAGTTAGCAAGATAATGATAAAGTGCATTAGCCATAAACGAGCATATCCTACTCAAGAAATTGCGGAAGATGCCCTTATTGATGCCAGGACCCATTTTGACTACGCCGATCAGCATGGTCCCGTTTCCGTATACCATTGCGAAGACTGCGGCCAATACCACCTTACGTCAAGGGGTCCAGCCAATGAAAAGTTAGCACAGTCTTTGGCGAATGGAAAAATCAACCGTCAAAAGGAAGCCAATCGATGGCTGGATAAACTAAAGAGAAAATAACAACAGCAAATGACTTGGATCGAATTGGTAGGACATACAGGCGCATTTTTAACCAGCGTTACATTCATTCCTCAAGTGTACAAAGTTTGGAAAACCAAAAGTGTCAATGACCTCAGTCTGACAATGATGTTTATTGTCCTTACCAGCACCATCATTTGGCTGATTTATGCGGTTGCTCTTATGCTCTGGCCTGTGATTGTCGCCAACAGCATAGTTTGCTTCCTGAGTATTTTGCTGATCTACTTCAAATTGGCATATACCCGGAAATAGAACTGCGTCTTATTTATTTTATTTCTGAATAATATTTATAGGGTTCCTCCGAAGTTTTGAATATTTTTCAGAACTAACTTAACATTCGCATGGCCCTCCGCAAAGTGATTTTCTTAATGCTCTTGTCAACACCACTTGTTGCTCAGCGCTTTACGCCCCCTGAGATCACAAGGTGGAAACAGCAGGCGAAACGGGTTAGTATTACACGGGATACATGGGGCGTACCACACATCAAGGGTAAAAGTGACGCCGATGCTGTCTTTGGCATGCTCTACGTCCAGTGTGAAGACGATTTTGAACGCGTAGAGAGAAACTATATAACCGCGACAGCGCGGATGGCAGAAGTGGAGGGTGAGACTTATCTCTACAATGACTTGAGAATGCGCCTCTTCATGGATACGGCCCAGGCGATAAAGCTTTATGCTACAAGCCCTGATTGGATGAAAAAGGTGTGCACTGCTTTTGCTGATGGAGCGAATTACTATTTGTATACACATCAAAAGGTTCGTCCCAGGCTTATAAGAAGATTTCAACCGTGGATGCCGCTCCTTTTCAGTGAGGGGAGTATTGGGGGGGATATTGATAATGTGTCATTGAATTCCATTAGGGAGTTTTATGGCAAGGAACCGGGCAAGGTCAAGGAAGAAGTCAATGATGATGGTCAGGAACCCGAACCAAAAGGTTCGAACGGTTTTGCCATTGGCCCCTCACGGAGTGCCTCTGGGGCCCCCTTGCTGCTCATCAATCCCCACACATCGTTTTATTTTCGATCGGAGCTTCATATGTCAAGTGATGAAGGCCTCAACGCATATGGGGCTGTAACCTGGGGACAGTTTTTTATTTACCAGGGATTCAATGAGCATTGTGGATGGATGCATACCACAAGCCAGGCAGATGTAGTTGACTATTATAAGGAGACGGTAGTTAAGAAAGGTAATGATCTCTTCTATAAATATGGCGATGCCCTGAAGCCGCTCAAGCCTGAAAAAATTACCCTGCGTTATAAAGGTGAGAAGGGTATTAGCAAAAGAGAATTCTCCATATATCATACCCATCACGGCCCAGTCATCGCCCAGGACAATGGAAAGTGGATCAGTGTTCGATTGATGCAGGAGCCGGTCAAAGCACTGACACAATCCTATCTACGGACTAAATCTGTGACGTTTGAAGACTTCAAGAATACCATGAGCCTCAGGACAAATTCTTCTAACAATACTGTATACGCTGATGATCAGGGTAACATAGCTTACTGGCATGGCGATTTTATTCCCAGGCGCGATCCTAAATTTGATTGGAGTGCTCCCGTTGATGGGAGTGATCCAGCCACCGAATGGAAAGACCTGCACACACTCGACGAAATCATTCATCTCTACAATCCGGCAAGTGGGTGGATCCAGAACTGCAATTCAACACCGTTTACAGCGACGGGCACTGGCAATCCTGAAAAGAACGCCTATCCTTCATATATGGCTCCGGATGCAGAAAATACCCGAGGTCTTCACGCCGTTCGTGTGCTGAAGGAGGCCACGAACATCACGCTCGACAAACTCATAACAATTTCCCAGGACTCATATCTACCGGCATTTGAAACCCTTGTGCCTTCACTGATCAGGGCATTCGATGGTCGCAGCATTACTAAAGATACCTTGACTACCCGGTTGTCTGAACCCATTGCCTTACTTCGATCCTGGGACCTTCGCTATTCCAGTTCATCAATCCCTACCACCCTGGCTATTTTCTGGGCGCAGCGATTGCGACAGGATGTGATGAAGCGGATGCCAGCCGGACTTGACCAATTAAGTATTTATCAGTTTCTCGAGACACAAACTTCGCACGATGAAAAACTAAACGCACTGTCACAAGCCTGTAGGGAATTGCAGAGGGATTTTGGTACATGGAAACAACCCTGGGGAGAGATCAATCGTTTTCAGAGGCTTACCGGAAAAATTGAACCTACATTTGATGATCAGAAGCAAAGCCTCCCGGTTGCATTCACCTCTTCCTATTGGGGTTCCCTTGCGGCATTTGGAAGCAAGAAATTTCCGGGAACGAAAAAGATGTATGGGTATGTCGGAAATAGTTTTGTTGCCGTTGTTGAATTCGGGAAGCGGGTAAAAGCCAAATCAGTCGTTACAGGCGGATCCAGCAGCGATCTTTCTTCCATCCATTTCAATGACCAATCTCTTTTGTATTCCCAGGGACAATTCAAGGACATATGGTTCTACAAAGAGGATTACATGAATCATGCGGAGCGCACTTACTATCCCGGTCAATTGCCGAATTAGAGAATCACCGAATCAGCCTTCATGAACCAGCAAGCACATTGGGACAAAATCGGTGGACGGTATGATGGAGAAATCTTTGATGTGTTCAAGAGCGATAAAAAAGGGAACCTCGCCGATTATTTTAAGAAACATGCCAACCCGGCACACAGGGCAATAGATTTTGGATGTGGAATGGGTAAGGCGTTTCCCTTTTTGGCGCCAGCTTTCGAAACTGTATTGGCGATCGATATATCCGGAGAACTTCTCAGCATTGCCAAATTAAGTCCATACTCAAACATCACATACAAAAGGGCGGACCTCACCGGCCGAAACCTGGTTTTCCCCTTGTCCCATTTTGTGTTTTGTTGCAACTTAATTATGTTGCCGGAGCTCAGAAAGAATGCCGTCATGATTGAGAATATATACAAGGCACTCCATGCACAGGGTACTGCTATTGTTGTGATGCCTTCTTTAGAATCCGTATTATTTTCCTCGTGGCGGCTGATTGATTGGTACATAAAAGAAGGTGTTGACCCATCGGACATACCCCAATCAGAGTTTAGTTATTTCAAAGCACCGAAGCGCGACATTGTTCAGGGTATTATTTATATTGATGACGTCCCGACCAAGCATTTTCTGGAAGCAGAAATCAGGTTACTTTTTGAAAAGGCGAATCTGACCATCACCACTTTAGATAAAATTGAATATGATTGGGATAGTGAATTTGCTGAACCACCTTCATGGATGAAAGCACCCTATCCATGGGATTGGCTAATCGAATGCAAAAAGCAAAAGTAGAAACTGAATCACCACACATGGGTTTGAACACACTGGCCAATATGCTCGGGATCAATTATCCGGTTATCGCCGCACCGATGTTCCTGATATCCAATACCAAGATGATTAAGGCGGCCCTTGACAATGGGATCACAGCGGCCTTCCCGGCAATGAACTATCGCACAGACCAGGAGTTGAGGGATGCCATCAAAGAGATCAAATCGTATACATCAAAGCCATTCGGGGTCAACCTAATTGTCAATAAATCCAATCCAAAATACAAAGCCCACCTGGAGACTTTGTTGGAATTGAGGGTTGCCTTTATCATCACATCCCTCGGAAATCCAAAAGAAGTTATTGATCAATGTAAACCATTGGGAATAAAAGTCTTTTGTGATGTTGTCGACCTGCCCTATGCCCGGAAAGTAGAGGAGCTCGGCGCCGACGCAGTGATTGCTGTCAACAGCAGGGCAGGAGGGCATGCGGGAAACATTCCACCACAGGACCTGATCACATTATTGAAAGCAAATTGCCATATCCCTATCATTTCTGCCGGGGGAATATCAAAAGGCAAGCACCTGAAACAGGTTCTGGATTGGGGAGCTGCAGGGGCATCCATTGGGACCATATTCATAGCATGCGAGGAAGCAGATATTTCTCCGGATTACAAGCAAGCCATGATTGACTATGGGGAGAAAGATATTGTCAGAACCAACAAGCTATCCGGTTCAGCACTCACGGTGATCAACACGCCCTATGTCCAGCAGCTTGGTACCAGGGCCAACTTGCTGGAATGGATTCTCAACAATAATAAGACCCTTAAGAAATATGCGAAGATGCTCATCGCATTGCGTGGCATGAAGGCTGTTGAAAAGGCCGCCTTTGGGGCTACCTATAAGACGGTGTGGTGCGCAGGGCCGGCTATAGAAGATGTGACGAGTGTTCGTTCGATGAAAGAAATCATTGTGACACTCACCCGGGAATATGATGAGGCCATAGCAAAAACAAAATGATTGCCCCTTATATTACATACATACTTGCGTGTCTGATTTTACTGGCACCTGCAAACCAATCAAAGAAAGATCCCCTGATTGATCCGGCCCATTTATTTTGGAAAACAGAGGCGCCGACAATTTTCACGGTAAGAATTACCAGTACGAAAGGCGAATTTATACTTGAGGTTCACAAGGATTGGGCACCCATTGGCGCTAAGCGGTTCTTTAATCTTGTCAGGGCTGGATTCTTCGATGACTCCAGGTTTTACAGGGTACGACCCGGCGCATTTGCACAATTTGGCATCCCGGGAAGACCTGTGATTGGAAAAGTCTGGCAACAAGAGAGCATCATAGATGATGCGGTACTGCAAAAAAACATACGAGGAACATTTGCCTATGCAATGACTGGTCCGAATACACGCACAACACAAGTGTATATTAACATCAAGGACAATCCGCAGCAAGATGAGCAGGGTTTTGCGCCCCTTGGCCGCGTGATTTCTGGGATGGAGGTCGTGGATGCCTTATATTCCGGATATGGCGATACATCCGGTGGTGGAATGCGAGGTGGCAAGCAGGGACGATTGTTCGAAGAAGGCAACGCGTACCTCGATAAGGAATTCCCTACATTGGATAAATTGTTGAAGGCCGAAATAATCAAGAAGTAGTATGAGGACATTGGTGTGTATGATGATGTTGCTGGCTAACCTTGGTTGGAGCCAGTCCAATCTAAAGGCTGAGGAGAGTGATTTTGTAATAGACAATTTCAGGTTTTCACAGGGAGAGATTCTGCCTAAACTTAATCAGCATTACATCACGTTGGGAAAGCCAATAAAGAACAGCGCCGGCAAAGTGATCAATGCCGTACTTATAATGCATGGGTCAACTGGCAATGGGGGTGGATTTCTGAGCGAAAGATTTGCAGGAGTATTATTCGGGCCCGGTCAATTGCTGGATGCTACAAAATATTTCATCATCCTTCCCGATGCCATCGGCCATGGAAAATCAAGCAAGCCCAGCGATGGTCTTCGCATGAAATTTCCGGCATACACCTATGATGATATGGTGAAAGCCCAATACCTGTTGCTCACAGAACACCTCGGCGTGAATCACTTACGGCTTGTCATGGGCACATCCATGGGCGCCATGTTCACCTGGGTATGGGGTTATACCTATCCTGACTACATGGATGCCCTCATGCCATTGGCGAGCCTCCCAGTTGAAATTGGCGGAAGGAACCGCATGCTTCGCAAGATGATCATCGATGGTATAAAGAATGATCCCGAATGGAGGGACGGAAATTATGTCGCTCAGCCTCCCGGAATTACTACGGCAATCAATTCCCTGCTGGTGATGGTCAGTAGTCCGCTGCAATGGCAAAAAGCAGCACCTACGCGAGAGCAGGCTGAAAAGTTTCTTCAGGAGCAAATTGACCGGTATAGAAAGAGCCTGGATGCCAACGATATGATTTATGTCTTCGATGCTTCCAGGTATTACAATCCCGATCCTCATCTTGCTCTCATCAAGGCGCCCCTTTTCGCAATCAATTCGGCCGATGATCAGGTCAATCCCCCCGAGCTAGGCATTATGGAACAGGAGATTAAGAAAGTGTCCAGAGGTCGGTATATCCTGCTCCCAATTACAGATGAGACCCGCGGGCATGGCACACATTCTATTCCAAAAATTTGGAGCAATTATCTCGCCGAACTATTGAAGGCTTCGGAATAGCGCAGAAAAACATTTATATGGAGACCGCATCAACAAAACTTTTTTCACTGGACAAGAAAACGGCGGTGGTTACCGGCGGTACCGGGGTATTGGGCCATGCATTCGTCAATGGATTGTCCCAGGCCGGAGCCAGCGTTGCAATTTTAGGACGCAGAATTGAAGTGGCTGAAAAGTTAGCCCGGGAAATAAGAACAAAGGGGGGACGTGCGGTTGCTGTACAAGCTGATGTATTGAACAGGGAGCAGTTGCTTGAGGCACACAAAAGAATTATCCAGGAATTCGGATCGATCGATATCCTGGTTAATGCTGCCGGTGGCAATATGGCCGGTGCCGTGATTGCCCCTGACAAAACCTTCTTTGACCTCAGCATCGTAGATTTTGGGAAAGTGGTGGACCTCAACCTAATGGGTACCGTCTTGCCCACCCAGGTATTCTCTGCCGACATGGCAAATAGAAAAAAAGGGGTGATCATTAACATTGCCTCCATGGCATCTTTCAGACCGATTACCAGGGTAGTCGGATACTCAGCAGCCAAGGCTGCCGTGGATAATTTCACACAATGGTTAGCTGTAGAAATGGCGAAGAAATTTGGCGAAGGCATCCGTGTAAATGCAATTTCTCCTGGCTTCTTTTTGACGGAACAAAACAAGGCACTGCTCACAAATGTTGATGGAAGTCTCACGGCGAGAGGAAATGCAGCTATCCAGCAAACACCTTTTGGCCGATTTGGCAGGCCTGAAGAATTGATAGGAACTTTGATTTGGCTATGCTCGGACGCATCAGCTTTTGTCACCGGGGTCAATGTCCCGGTGGATGGAGGGTTCAATGTCTATTGCGGGGTATAAATTCAAATATGTCAAAGAGAAAGGTATTCCTGGGAGATGATTTTTTGTTGGACAACGAAACTTCGTACCAGCTTTATCATCAATATGCATCGTCGTTGCCAATCATTGATTACCACAATCACCTCTCTCCAAAAGACATCGCAGAAAACAGGAAGTTTGATAACCTGACCGACGCGTGGCTCGAGGGTGACCATTACAAATGGCGGGCCATGCGGGCCAATGGTGTGGCGGAAAAATACATTACCGGCAATGCCCCTCCAATGGAGAAATTCAGAGAATGGTCGAAAACCGTTCCGGCCACCTTGCGCAACCCACTCTACCACTGGACACACCTTGAGCTCAAGAATTATTTTGATATTACTTTATTCCTCGATGAATCCACGGCATCAGAAGTGTATGCGCAGGCTTCGTCCCTTCTTCACAGAGAGGAATTTCGCGTTCAGGGGCTGTTGGACAGGATGAAGGTTAAAGTTGTCTGCACAACCGACGACCCGGTGGATAGCCTTCAGCACCACATTGCATTTGCCAGCAGCGACAGTAAGTTGAAAATGTATCCTTCTTTCCGTCCTGACAAAGCCTATGCAGTCGATTCTCCACCTGATTACAATCAATATTTGGAAAGGTTGTCATCCGCGTCAGGCATTCCGGTTACCTCTTTTGAGAATTTGATTGATGCCTTGTCAAATCGGATCGCCTTCTTCAATCAATTGGGCTGCAGATCTGCCGACCATGGTCTGGAGCACATTCCTTTCGACGACGATGCGCTGAAGAATGCATCAGCAATTTTCAAAAAGGTACACGGAGGCAAGTTGTTGGACTACGGTGAGCGAAATCAATTTAAGAGCGCCGTATTGCTTTGCCTTTGCAGGGAATATCACAAGGCGGGATGGGTTCAACAATTTCATCTGGGTGGGCTCCGCAACAACAGTACAAGGATGATAAAGAAGCTTGGTCCTGACACCGGATTTGATTCCATTGGAGACTTTCAGCAAGCTTTGCCCTTGTCAAAGTTCCTGAATCACCTTGACCATACCAATCAGCTGGCGAAAACAATTCTCTACAATCTTCAACCATCTCAAAATGAAGTCTTCGCGACAATGGCTGGAAATTTTAATGATGGCTCCGCTCCAGGTAAAATGCAAGTCGGCAGCGCCTGGTGGTTCCTGGATCAAAAGGATGGAATGGAGAAACAACTCAATACCCTATCGAATATGGGGCTGCTGTCTCGATTCGTAGGCATGGTAACCGACTCCCGCAGCTTTCTTTCGTTTCCAAGACATGAGTACTTCAGGAGAATCTTGTGCAACTTGATCGGCAAGGACGTTGAGCGCGGAGAACTTCCTGACCATCAGCCACTCCTTGGGGCCATGATACAAGCAATTGGTTTCTACAACGCTAAGGAATACTTCAAGTTCTAAGCTCATCCTACAGAGCGATTTCACATCACACTGATGCAGGCGCCGCTTTTGGAGTTGCTTTAAGTCCGATCTTGGCAGTGAGCTGACGTTTGAATTGCCTCATCGTAATCATTGTTTCGCTTTCCTGGTCCCACAGTTTGAGGCGAAAGCAGCGTATCATATCCATGGGGCTCCAGGAGGTCGTAGCTACGTTATCGAGTTCGGGCATGCTCAGCACGGCTTCACGAAGTCTATAGAAAGGAATCCTGGAATTCAAATGGTGAACGTGATGGAAGCCAATGTCAGCGGTAAACCAATGCATAATCGGATTCATCCTCATGTGGCTCGTGGATGAAAGCGCAGCATAGTCATACTCCCAATCCTGGTTTTCACGGAACTTGGCGCCAGGAAAATTATGCTGGCAATAAAACAAGTATGAGCCCAGTCCATAAGCCATGAAGAATGGCATCCACCAGGTGAGGATAAGGGAATCAAGTCCAAGAAAGTACCAGATGGCGTAACCGATACCCCAGTGAAGAAGCAAAGCGAGGAGAGAATCAACATGCTTGGAAGGACTTTGTACAAATGATTTGAAGTTGAGCCAGTATGTGAACAAGGTGAAATATCCCAGGAGGATGACCGCTGGATTCCTATTAATCAAATAGATCCGTTTCTCCATTTTGGTCAGGTTCATAAATCGGGTCTTGCTCACCGTGGGGTAAGAGCCAATGCCCGAAATGGTCAGTTTGGAATTGTTGTTATGGTGGTGCTCATGCGTCCGTCGCCAGATGGTTTCAGGCGCCAACAGGTAAATCCCCATGACCCGCATAAGCCATTCGGCTGTCTTGGATCTTGAAAGAATGGCCCTGTGTTGATAATCATGATAGATCACAAACAATCGCATAATAAGCAAGCCTGCCACTATGCTGATTCCTACGCGGGCAATCATCGGAATATTATCAAATGCTGTAATCGTAACGACGATGGCCGCCAAGACTATAGTCAGAAGTACTTCAAACCAGCTTCTTAATGGATTCTCGACGGAAAATTGCTTGCTTGCCTTAATCAGTTCTTTGCCTGTACGCATGTTCACCCTTTGAAATCGATTGCAAAGTTAAGGATATTCAGTGGAATTCTCAGCCCGGAATCGGCGAGTCCTTCGTTTCTGCCGCCCTGGAATACTTCCACCTCTTGTGTGACCAAAGCCAGGGCACGGGATCCTGCAATATCTCCTTCTCAAGCCGCTTCATGAAGGCGTGTGATATTTCATTTTCTGACGTATTCTTTGGGTGCTCAAACATGAGCTCGGGAAAGATCTCGTAGTAACCGCGGCTCCTGCGTCTGGCATCAATGTAAACAACAGGATAGTCAAATTTTACAGCTAGTTTCTCGGGGCCTGTAAATACAGGTGTATCCTGATTTAGGAACGTCATCCAATATGCCTTGTCGGCGAACGCCGTTTGATCAGCAATAAACGCGGTGGCAGTAATCTCACTGCGGGTAGCCACCATGTCACGAAGTGTTTGGTTTACGGCGGTGATCCGTGTACCATGCCTCGTCCTCATCCGTACCATCATTTTTTCGAAATAAGGGTGAGTTAGTGGTCTGTAGATCACAACCAGTTGGTGCTTTACATTCAATGAAAAACTTGGACCAGCCCACTCCCAATTGCCATAATGGCCCATCACGAGAATAATGCTCCGCTTCTCATCATAGAGCCTGTCCAGCCACGGCTGATGGTGGAAAATACAATGATCACTCGCCTCTTGATCAGACATGGTAAGCGTCTTGAAGGTTTCAAGGATCAGGTCAACGAGATACCTGTAATAGGATTGGCATATGTCCTCAATTTCCTCAGGACTTTTGTCCGGGAAGGAATTTCTCAGATTCTGCAGGATAACCTTCTTGCGATAACCTGTCATCCTCAGCAGGTAATAAAAGAAGTCGGATACCTTATAAAGGACTCCAAAAGGGAGAATGGCTACCAGATAAATTAGAGGATAGACCAGATAAAATACGAGTGCCTGCATGCCGCAATTTATGATCTAATCACCAATGGTGCATTTTTTTTGGACAAATCAGCCAAGCCAGGGCATGGAATTGATCAAACAAGGAGTTATTTTCAATTCTTATTTAGCTTCCATGCATCCTGATGCAACCTGAAAAATCCACATCTTTCCGTAAGATCATTCATATCGATATGGATGCGTTCTATGCATCGGTTGAGCAACGGGACCATCCGGAGTATCAGGGCAAGCCCATTGTCGTAGGGGGACCACCCACGGGACGAGGTGGTGTCGTCGCAACTGCAAGTTATGAAGCGAGAAAATTCGGCGTGAAGTCTGCCATGTCTTCAAAGAGAGCGGCACAACTTTGCAAGGAACTTATTTTTGTCAAACCCCGATTCGACGTGTACAAGGAAGTCTCTTTAAGGATTCTGGAGATTTTCAGGCGTTACACAGATCTTATTGAGCCACTATCCCTGGATGAAGCATTCCTCGATGTTACCGTCGACAAAAAGCAAATCGGATCTGCGCTAGAGATTGCCAGACAAATAAAGCAATCCATCAAGGATGAACTGCGCCTTACTGCCTCTGCCGGAGTTTCGATTAATAAGTTTGTGGCTAAAGTGGCATCGGACATGAACAAGCCGGATGGCCTTACGTTTGTTGGACCCTCAAAGGTCGCAGTATTTGTTGAAAAGCTTCCTGTTGAAAAATTCTTCGGCGTCGGGAAAGTAACGGCGGAGAAAATGAAACTAATGGGTCTTCACACGGGGAAGGATTTAAAGAAATTAACAGAGGGAGAATTGGTCAGGAGTTTTGGAAAGATGGGGAAATTTTTTTTTAACACGGCGAGAGGCCGTGATGACCGCCAAGTGCAATCACATCGGGATTTAAAGTCAGTCGGTGCAGAAGATACCTTCCCGTTTGATCTGGTTACTCTCGAGGAAATGAATATTGAGCTGGAAAAAATTGCCGACCTGGTACATGACCGAATCCGCAGAAGAGGACTAAGGGCGAAGACCCTTACACTAAAAATAAAGTATCATGATTTTAAATTGATTACCCGCAGCAGGTCTTTTCAGGATAGCATTGATGAATTAGAGGTCATTGTCCTTACAGCGAAAGAACTGCTTGCAAACACATTGGGTGCAAGTCAAAAAGTAAGGCTCCTCGGAATCTCACTGTCTAACTTCGGGGAGATGATTCGACACAATAATGATGACTCAGATCAACTGACGCTTTTCCGCTGACCTCAACCTTATTTTTGAGGCCCCGAATGAAAAGCAATTCTGTTCCCTTCGGTATCTTCGATAACAGCCATATATCCAAAATCGGGTGAGATTTGTGTTTTAGGCACCTTAATTTTTCCCCCGGCAGTTTCAACTTTATTCAACACCAGCTGAAGGTCCGGATCAGCATTTAAATATAAAAGTGGACCGTCCGTAGCTGACGGCTTGTGAAACCCGCCGCTGGACACCAGGGAACCACCAACACCCATAGGGCTCTCCAATGGAAAAATCCGCATTTTCAATTGTGGAAGATCCAAGGCAGTCATCTTCATTCCAAAGATGGTCTCATAAAACTTCTGTGCACGGCTCAAATCCAAGGCTGGAATTTCAAACCAATTGATAGCATTCTTGAAAG
>JANYHW010000080.1 GCA_025358885.1 Cytophagales bacterium
CAAAGATTCTGACAGATATCCTCAAATGTGAGCGGCCTGTCAGGCAATAGTTCTCTGGGTACATCATCGCGTGTAATAACAAGTGACTTTGTGGAAATTCCAGTTGCAATGAAAAGACCCTCAACCTGCACCAGCTCGCCGCGTAATTGGGCGAAATTACTTGGAATCTTTCCTGTGACCGGCTGAAATAGGCTATTCACTGCGTCTCTTTGGGTTCGAACAGCCTTCCAAAAGTCATAAGCCTGATTGGATAGCCTTAGCTGGTTCACTTGCGCATAAGCCTTGTGTTGAAATACCCATTGATCGAGCGGCACTTGACCGACATCGATACCATCGAACCGGCCTACACTGAGCATCTCATCATTGCTAAGAATCACTGACTTATTAAAAATACTGAACCAGCATGTGCAGCAGGTACATGGCCCTACCCTTACAAATATTGCAGTGGGAAGTGTGTAGCCCCCAACATTTCTAAGGCCGGTGCACAATGGCACGTAATTACATTTCCCATTGGTGTATACACAGCCTTTGGTGTTCAATTCAGGTGTCGTATCACTCTGAAAAGTTCCAGTGAAATTCCAAAGGAAATGGTCATTGCTTTTCCCAGCCCCTGAAGAATTACATGAAATAACATACGAATACTGGTCCCCGAAGTCATTGGTACCTTCCTGCACGAGTGTATAATAAATGCTATCCAATTTTCCTGGTGCCAGCAATGTATCCGGAGTGGAATCATACACACGCCCATCATCAAGCTCAATCCTAAGTTTATAGATGCGACCAATGGTGCCCCTAATTCCTGCAGAATCGGTTTGGTATATCCCTGGTTGGACCTGCACAAGATTTTCGCTGTTACCTATATTGTCTGAAATCGTGACGTGTTTTGCAGTCACTGGAATTTTTGGCGATATTTTTGATTCTAAGTCGAAGGCTTTGGTCAAGGTGACTGAATAGGGTCCTGGCAGTTGAGAAATATGTCCATCCACCACCAGGGAGAACACGGGAGTACTGCCGACATCAATAAACACCCTATCGACGCAGGCTGCAGTTGAGAAGATGAGAACTATCGAAAGTGAGGTGCTAATTCGCATAACATGCTCAAAATCAAAGATAGGCCTTAAAGAGCCATCTGCTGGCTTTGTTATGAACAATGTTGTCACCCTTTGTTAGGGAATTTCATCGTCCTTCTGCCACAGCGTAGGTCGTGTGCCTTCACCAGAAAATAAGAACAGGAACCAAAAATGCCAGCAGGATACTGCCAATAGCTCCGAGGAGTCCAAAGTAATCATGGTACCCAGTACCAATTAAAAACTCAAAAAGCAAAATCCTAAAAGTCCTAAGGTGAAGCGTTGATCGGTGAATTCGAAATCGTAGTCTTTCATGGTCGTGTATCAATGAGCCTATAGTCCTTGACTTGGGACTTCTATCTTTTAATGGCGGCCAGTACTTTCTCAATAAACTCAGCGGTGCTCCCGTTGTCAATCCACCTCACCACCACCACGAGGTCATTTTCAAAGTCAACATACACCACATTATTGCCATTTCCCAGGTGATAAAAGGCTGTGGCAGGCGCTCCGGGAATTAGCTTCTTATCCGTATTCAGGAACCAGTTCATAAATCCATAGGTAGGTTGTGCCGGAGTTGGCGTGAGTGCCATCTTTACCCAAGCCTCAGATATCAATTGCTTTCCCTTCCATTTGCCTTTATGCAATGTGAGATAGCCAAACCTCGCCATGTCGCGTGCATTGATAATCATACCTCCTCCCCAATGCCCGCCACCACTAACAGATTGCATGATTTGTCCATCTATTACCACGAAGGAATTTTCATACCCATACCATCGCCAGGTGTTCGAGGCGCCAATCGGATCCATGATATTCTCTTTTAGTACTACCGGTAGCGACTTGCGCCAAACGCTAAGGCCTGCCAGGGCAAGGGCGTTTACCCGAACATCATTGTATTCATACACACTTCCGGGCTCAACACGCGGCCGGGTCTGCCATTCATCCGGCTTCGCCCCAGGTCTGTCGGCCCACTCGGGTTTGCCCCATAGTGTCCCTTCCCAGTCACTCACCTGCCGAAGAAGGTGATCCCAGGTAATCTTGTGATTATGCTTCGTATCAAATAGTGTAATGAACTGTGAATGAGATAATTGATCAGATTTATCAGAATTTGAATTTGGCGTATATGGCAGTATCGGTGGCAAATATTTCCAGACTGTATCGTTAACACTGCGAATCAATCCATTGTCCACAGCAAGGCCAATGACAGTCGATAGGAAACTTTTTGTAACGCTATGGGTCATGTCTACCCGGTCCGGCTCACCCCACTCTGCAATGATGTATCCATTGCGGATTACCAACCCGGTCACATCTCCGCGCGCTTTGAAAGGACCGATAGCATATCCAAATGGTTCCTTGCCAAAGGTCTGGTAGTGAGATTGTGCCATGTCGCGTGGATTCTTAGTCTCATGGCTTATGGAAAATGCAATGGCTTCCTGAAGTTTGGTGGCATCCAGGCCGGCTTCTGATGGGGTCTTTCGCTTCCATTCCCCATAGGCAGGATAATAAACTTCCGGAGCCTTAGG
>JANYHW010000095.1 GCA_025358885.1 Cytophagales bacterium
CAATGACCAACGCTTTCAAGCATTCAGGAGCCGGAAACGTATCTTTTCACCTGCGACCCTTCGGGGACGGATTTGAAATGATGCTCGAAGACGATGGAGTCGGAATTGACCCTGAAAAAATAAAATCCTCCAATGGTATCAAAAACATTCGGACGCGGGCCGAAAAAATACAATCTTCGTTAGTGATAGAAAAAACCACCGGTGGCCGTGGCACCCGGGTACAACTTCGATTTTCCACCTTAAAAAAGAACACTTATGATACCGGTTACCAAAAAACGCGTGCTGATCGTTGAAGATGACGCCGAGATACGCAACAGTTTTGTACTGATTGTCAACAGCTCCCAGAAGTTCGGAGTCGTAAACGCCTATGGCTCCTGCGAAGAAGCCATCAAGCACCTCGGCCAGGACAAGCCTGATTATGTATTGATGGACATTGAACTTCCTGGCATGAACGGCATCCAGGGAAGCAGGATAATCAAAGACAAGAGCCCTGGTTCGGAGATTATCATGGTCACCGTGTACGAAGATAATGAGTTGGTCTTTGAAGCCTTGAAGGCAGGGGCCACGGGTTACATCACCAAGAGTTCTAACCATTTGGAATTGCTGGCCGCTCTCGAAGAAATTTCGCGCGGAGGAGCCCCCATGTCCAGCAAGATCGCCCGGCTGGTGATTGATAATTTCCATATCAATCCCAATTCGCCGTTAACCAAACGGGAGACGGAAATTCTTGGATTGATTTCAGAAGGGAAGACCTACACCCAGATTTCCGAAGAACTCTTTATTTCGAAAGAAACATCAAAGACGCACATCAAGAACATCTACTCCAAACTGCAGGTAAATAGTAAATCGCAGGCGTTGGCTAAGGCTGCCCAGGAAAAACTGATTTAGGAGGATAGTCTTGTCGGTTTTTTGGGTCCGGACTTGCAATCCGGCCTGAGATAATCTTGTGGCTACCGATCGTGGCCTGGCCACCTGAACCGCAAATCCAACCCACGAGGAATGGCACTCATGGCCTTAAGCAAAATCCCTTAGACAGCGTGATTGATTCTGTTTGGTAGGCGGGTATCTTTGAATTGTATTTTGGGTAAGGTCAGGTGGCTGCCGACACAGTCATGGGTGGATTTGAGGCAGCCACCTTCTTTTATTTCCCGCCGATCACCCTTCTCCTTGAAAACTCCTTCCTGATTCCTTAGCTTTTGGAGTTTTAAATCGCATCCATGAAAACAATTCTTATTCTCCTGCTGGGAGTCTCCTCATTCGCTTTTGCACAGAAAAACAAGCAACCAACAGAACCCTCACCTGCTCAGGGCACTACATCCTCAACCATCGACGGAAAGACCGCTGGCATGAAGAAGTATGCCGGGTACTTTGATTTTTACTACGATGAAAAACAAGACA
The DNA here is from genome assembly GCA_025358885.1 of Cytophagales bacterium. GTDB lineage: Bacteria > Bacteroidota > Bacteroidia > Cytophagales > Cyclobacteriaceae > ELB16-189. The sequence continues at coordinate 1,399 of JANYHW010000095.1, forward strand.
GGATATTTCTTGTCATCGACAAGTTTGATACGGAATTCCTTTACATAGAATCCCTGACCGCGGCCGTTGGCTCAAACGATATCGGCCTGGATCGGAACCAGCTTGGGCGCGAAAGGGTAGTGAAGTTTGAACGCCGTGGCCCCAAAGTATTGTTAACGGAAATTAACCTTGGATTCAGGGCTATCAGTGAAAATCCTGCTGAACGAAAGGCAGTGCAGGAAGCTTTTGCTCAATCTGTTCTTTGGGGATTCTCCGTGATGGCCGAAGAAGATAAAGTGTTGGTGGATGCAACGGATTTTTTTATGCAGGACGCTCATGATGTGATAGGGACACTGCGCAATACACAGCAAGGAAGCTACTCACTCGATAAATCACGTTCTGCATTTTATCTCCCACGTACCAAGAACTTCCCACAAAATTCTGAAGTGGAAGCCACCCTTACGTTCACCGGTCAGCCCGCCGGAGGATATATCCGCAGTGTGGCACCGACAGCCTCAAGTGTTACGGTGAGGGAACACCATTCGTTGGTGCAACTCCCTGACAATAACTACAAAAAAAGAAAATTTGATCCCAGGGCAGGCTACTATCCCATTTCCTATTATGACTACGCCACGCCCATCGCCGAACCCATCGAAAAAAGATTTATCACCCGCCACCGACTCGTAAAGAAGGATCCTACCGCTGCCATGAGTGAGCCCGTGAAGCCTATTACTTATTATATGGATCCGGGTGCACCGGAACCTATTCGGTCGGCTCTGATGGAGGGTACCCGCTGGTGGAATCAGGCATTTGAAGCAGCAGGTTATAAAGATGCTTTCCGGGTGGAACTCCTCCCGGAGGATGCTGATCCAATGGATGTGCGGTATAACATGATCAACTGGGTGCACCGTTCAACGCGCGGCTGGTCGTATGGCGCCTCGGTGACTGATCCAAGGACCGGAGAGATAATCAAGGGTCACGTCGTCCTGGGTTCTTTGCGCGTTCGCCAGGATTTTCTTATCGCAGAAGGTTTGCTTGCGCCGTATGAGCAAGGGAAACCCGTGTCACCGGAAATGGAGCAAATGGCGCTGAACCGCCTGAGGCAGTTGGCGGCGCATGAAGTTGGGCATACCATTGGACTGGCACACGCCTATTCTTCCAGCAGTGAAGGACGGGCTTCGGTGATGGACTATCCACATCCACAAGTCAAATTAACCAACGGAAAAATTGATTTGAGTGACGCCTACGACAACAAGATTGCCGCATTTGATAAAGTCTCTATCGCCTACGGGTATCAGGATTTTCCAACGGGCACCGATGAGGACAAAGCGTTGAACGATATCATCCAGAATTCTCTGAAGGCCGGGCTCACTTTCCTGTCAGACCAGGATGGCAGGCCCCTTGGAGGAGCCCATCCTTACACGCACTTGTGGGATAATGGAAAAGATCCGGCTGAAGAATTGAACCGGGTATTGGAAATAAGGGCAGTCGCCATGCGCAACTTTGGAGAAAACAACATTAAGCCAGGCGCACCCATGGCAACGCTGGAGGAAGTATTTGTGCCCATATATTTCTTCCACCGCTACCAAACGGAAGCAACTTCCAAATTGATTGGCGGATTAAATTATCGTTACGCCCTCCGGGGTGATGGTCAACCCATCGCAGACTTGCTCACGCCCCAGCAAGAACTCAATGCATTGGAAGCTTTGTTGAAAACCGTTCAGCCTTCGGTGCTCATGATTCCGGAAAGCTTACTTAAGATTATTCCACCACGTCCATTGGGCTATGTACGTCATCGGGAAGTTATTAAGATCCGCACTGAACTTACATTTGATCCGCTGGCCGCTGCAGAGACGGCAGCGGACTGGACATTCAGCCTGATGTTGCATCCGGCCAGAGCGAACAGATTATTTGAGCATCATTCCCGTGATGCAAGATTGCCTTCCCTGGAGTCGGTCATTGATCGCATGATGAGCGCTACCATCAAATCAACACAGAAGAATGGCTATGCGGGTGCCGTGCTCATGGCCATTGATCATGCATTGTTCACCAACCTTGCTAAACTTGCTTTGAACAAAGAGGCAGGTGCTCCCGTGAGGGCCATTGCGGGAATGAAGCTCGAACAGTTGAAGGGCTGGCTGTCGGCCAGAGCAGCTGCTACCCTTGATGAAGAATGGAAATCCTTTTATAATTACCTGGCCGGTCAAATTGGCAAACTCAAGGACAACCCGGATGAATTCAAATCGGAGAATTTATTGCCTGCACCTCCCGGAGCGCCCATCGGAGATTATGACTATGATTTTTGCGGGAATTGATCTTTCTCTTATAAAAAATCTTTGTCTCCCGGATGATCACTACTCAAGGGCTTTCTTATACCTATCGCGGTCAAAATAAGATTGCGTTTAGGGACATTTCCATTCAACGAAGTGAACACTGGCTTCTGCTGGGTGAATCCGGTAGCGGGAAGACAACGCTCTTGCATCTTCTGGGTGGACTTCTCAAATCACAGGCAGGATCCATTGAAGTAAACGGTACAGAGATTACAAAACTATCTGAGTCAGGTCTCGACCGCTTCAGGGGTCAGCACTACGGATTTGTCTTTCAGAAGAGTCACCTGATCAGTGCACTCACCGTAAGAAATAACTTGTTGATGGCCCCTTTCCTGGCCGGCCTCCCGCAAGATGTTCACAGGGTCATGGAAGTGCTTGACCAGCTTGGGCTACGTGAGAAAGAACATGCACAAATCCAGGAACTCAGCCAAGGGCAGGCCCAGCGCGTGGCCATTGCACGTGCTGTCTTGAATAAACCGACCCTCATCCTTGCCGATGAACCAACCTCAGCCCTGGATGACAGGAATTGTGACCGGGTATGCGACTTGCTGTTGGAGGCATCTGCACACAATGGCGCAACCCTCTTAGTGGCCACACATGACCAGCGACTGAAATCGAAATTCAAAAACCAACTTCAACTTTAATCCATTCAGGATGAACCTCATCTCACTTGTCTGGAATTATCTCAGAGCCAAACCCCTCAATACAGGATTGAATATTTTCTTGCTGGCCCTTGGGATTGCCGTCATTACCGTGTTGCTACTATTTAATAACCAGCTTCAGGAAAAAATATCTTCTAACGCCAAAGGAATTGACCTCGTGGTGGGTGCCAAGGGAAGTCCCTTGCAGCTTATTCTATGCAACATCTTTCACATTGACTTCCCCACGGGCAACATTAAGCTCGCGGAAGCAGAAAGAATTGTTCGTCATAAGATGGTGAAGAAAGCCATACCCATGGCCCTTGGCGATAGTTATAGTGGTTACCGCATTGTTGGCACCACAACGGAATACGGCGCTCTGTATAAAGCGGAACTTGCAAGCGGAGAGTTTTGGAAAAATGACCTGGAGGTTACATTGGGTGCCCTCGTAGCTGAGCATACCGGATTGACGATCGGTTCAACATTTGCCAGCGCCCATGGACTGACCACGGATGGCCATGCCCACGATGAAAACCTGTATCATGTTACGGGCATTCTGAAGAAAAGCAATAACGTCCTTGATAACCTTATCCTCACCAAGGTGGAGAGCATCTGGAGGGTTCATGATCTTATTCATGGGCCAACCGTGACGCCTGTCCATCCTTCTTCCGTTGTTGAAAGTGTTGAAATGGGTGACTCCATCCGGGAGATCACTTCGCTCTTGATTCAGTACCGCAACCCACTGGCCGTGATTCAACTCCCCAGGTTTGTTAACAGCAACAGCAGCCTCCAGGCGGCATCTCCTGCCTTTGAGACGGCGCGCCTCTTTTCTATTTTGGGGGTTGGCGTTGATGTCCTCCGCGGGTTTGCTGTTGTGCTGATCCTGATATCTGGGTTGAGTATTTTCATTGCCTTGTACAACTCACTTCGGGAACGTCAATATGATCTGGCCATCATGCGCTCCATGGGCGCCAGCCGCCGGACCTTATTCATATCCACTTTGCTCGAAGGGTGTGTACTTTCAACCCTTGGCGCAAGCACCGGACTGGCCATTGGACATGGTGTTCTTTGGATTTTCACCCTGATCGTTCAGGAAAGTCAGAAGGCAGGGGTGACAGCAGCAGTATTTTATTCCACGGAGGGCTTCATACTTCTGGGTAGCATCGGACTCGGAGTCTTGTGTTCACTCTTGCCTGCCATCCAGGCATACCGGACCGACATTCATAAAGTGTTGGCCGGTAGCTGAAATATTGCCCCTTCGCTATAATTTTGCCGTGGAACTTTGAATGTCATGTTTAAGTTTAAGCAGAATACGATTATGAGAATGACTGCACTTCTTTTGTTCACGACCCTAAGCCTGTCGGCGATGGCCCAGGCGGATGGCTGGACACTTTTTGCAAGAACGAAGTTTGAGGCCAAATACAATGAAAAGGCGGCGGAGTATTTCTTGTATCCTGTATTCGCACCGGAATTGAAAAGCCTTGTGGGAAAAGAGATCAACCTTGAAGGCTATTACTTACCTATTGACATTGAAGGAGATGCCTATGTCATCCTATCAAAGTTTCCCTACAGCCAATGTTTTTTCTGCGGCGGGGCTGGGCCGGAGTCCATTGCGGAGGTTACCTTCAAAGTCAAACCGGGAAAATTTGAAATGGATCAGTACTTAAGGGTGAAGGGAAAATTGCGTCTCAACGAGGGCAATATTGAGCATGGCAATTTCATTCTCGAGGAGGCCTCCCTGGTGAGTAAATAGGCGGGAATATTTAGAGATTTTATTTTTCTTGCAGCGCCAGAGATGGATACCGTTGTTGCATCCATTCAAACCCGCCAAACAATATTCCACAGAATACCAGGTTTCCAATCAACATATTTCGGAGGAATGGCAGCGCCAAAACATAGCACTTCATTAGCCCTGCCCAATCTTTCGTGAAGGGGAGCCCCGTGGTAAAATCGATACCACCAATCCAAACCCCCAGGTCTGACACCAGCCAGTGCAGCAGCGCCGCACTGATTCCGCCAAGGGCCACGCTTGCAAAAGAAACTTTTTTAATGAGTTGCCCGATGACCACCATCAAGGCAAAGGTTCCATATACAAGCCACGCGCCAGAGTAGAACAGCACCCAATGGTCAAAATAGAAGATTCTGTTTAAGAAGACATCGCTGATCCAAAGGGCAACGATAGGAATAAGAAACGCTTTCCAGCGATCAGCAAAATAACAGCCCCCAAAGAGCGCGATAGCGCCAACAGGAGTAACATTGCTCATGATACTAAACACGTTACTGGATTGAACCAACCTGTAAGCGGCTGCCAGAAGGATCATGATGATCAAAGTAGCGGTGCGTGGTTGCAGCGATTTGAGTGACATAGTGCTTGCGATTTCAGTACCAAAAGTAGCCGAATAAAAGAATAAATCCGAGGAAGAAGATTGTTAACGATTCGAACCAGTTTGTCAGTCTAATGTCCATCGCAATCCCAGGAATCCCTTTATTCCCTGCATGGGAGCGTAGGTGTAGGAGGTATCAAAGGTGTAGTTGTTTGGATTGTTAAATCCGATACTCTTGTCAAATGGGTCAAAGGGTCGGAGCAGTGGATCTTTTGGGATAAAATTCAGGATGTTTTTTAGTCCGCCATAAATTTCCAATCGTTCACTCAGAATTTTCGTGAACTGAAGGTTTATGAGTCCGTAGGCCGGCGAGATTGAGGGCCTGAAGTCATTGGGAACTACGGGCAGCGACATAGGGCCATTTATTCTTCCTGTAACGTCAATGCTTAGGCCCATGCGATCAAAAGAATAGCTTGTGGTAAATGTTCCTGAAAAGGCAGGTGCATGCAATTGAGGAATTTTCTCTTCACCCAGGTTGTGGTCCACACGATAAACATTCATGTAGGTGATTCCCGCAACAACTTTGAGGCTGTTGGCAAAAGAGAAATCGGAGTTCAGTGTAAGCCCTTGCGATACGGCATAACCGTTCAGGTTATCATAAATTATTTTGTTGGGATCGGTGGCAAAGTCCCCCACAATCTTGTTTGTAAAATAGGTGTAGAACAGGCTTGCATCGAGATTGACGTATCCATTGCGGTGGGTGATGGACTTTGAATAATTCAAATTGCCATTCCACGATTGCTCCGGATTCAGGTTATGGTTGACGATAACTTGTCTTGAGCCCGTCAGCGCGGCATGCTCTTCTGTGAACAAGTTCACCACCCGGAAACCGCTTCCACCCGTAAGCCGGAAGGTATTGGTTGCGTTCGGAGCGTATTTAAAGCTTACGCGCTCGGTGAAAATGCTTCCATGAATGTTGTGGTGATCGTAGCGCCCACCCAGGAGGGTGGTGAATTTTGGAGAAAACCTTATTTCATCTTGTAAAAAAATCCCTGGCAGAAAGGTGAGGCTGGGAGCATTTTCACCCGTGACCAGGGCGGTACCCGGTGTGTTGTCATCATATTCGATGAACCTGAAAGGCAATCCCATCAACATGTCATGACGGCCGATAGATTTATTCCATCTCAATTGGGCAAAGGCCACTTGCTGATTGGCGAGGTACTTCGCGATACCATAATAAGAATCCTGTAAATGGTAGTTGTAAGAATAGTCTAAAGTGATGTTTTCTGTTTTCGAAAATGAATAGCTTCCAATCAGCTCAGCGCGTTGGGTGTAAATGGATTCACCATAATACACATCCGTGCCGCGGTATTCGGGGGTCCATTGCATTTCACCACCCCATCGGGATTCTCTCACATAACGAAAGGCGATGGAAGCATTTTTTCCGGAGGCCCTGCCAAAATTCCATTTGTTGAAGATGGACACCCGTTCTTGCAAGGTTACGTCGGTAAAATTATCGTGGTTGATGTCTGCGGGCTGTGTGTAATTGAAATAGTTAATACCCAACAGGGTGCTGCTTTTCTTTATGCGCAGGGAGGCCGATACATCCAGGTTGAATTCACCTGCACTTGTCCCAAACAAGTCTGCTTTCAACTGGCTTTTCGTACTGGCGTCTTTGGTAATGATGTTCACCACGCCGCCCACTGCCTCGGAGCCGTACAAGGTAGAGGCAGGTCCCTTCACGACTTCCATACGCTTGACCATGCTGTTGGGTATGCCGGAAAGGCCGTACACGGTGGACAGACTACTCACGATGGGCATTCCGTCAATCAATATCATCGTGTAAGGACCCTCGAGGCCATTGATGTGGATGTCGCCGGTGTTGCACACATTGCAATTAATCTGGGGCTGAACGCCATTCACTGTGTTCAGTGCTTCAAAAATATTTGGCGTGGGATTTTTTCTGAAAAATGTCGAACTATACACTTCTACATAAATGGGAGAAGCCAGTTTTGTGACTTCCTTCATGGTGCCCGTTACCACCACTTCCTCCAGCTGTGCATTATCCTCTTTTATTTCTCCCTGGATGGAAGCGGTTGCATCGGATGCAATGTTTGCTGTAAGGACGAGAGGATGATATCCGACGGCTGACACATGGATTGTGCACTTTCCTGCCTTCACCGCCTTGATGCGGAAGTGTCCCAGGGTATCCGTGGAAGTTCCTTGTTTTGTCTCACTGATCCAGATATTGGCAAATTCCACAGGTTTCCCCCCTGACAGGATGGTTCCTTCCAGCACACCCGTCTGGGCGATGGCTGAGCCCGTGCACAGTAAAATAAGTCCCAAGGGGATATAAGACACCACTAATTATTTATTTAGAAGTACAAAAATAATAATTTAGATCAGCCTAAAAAATAAACAATGAATAGAATGCTGGGGAGATGAAAAAAAGATTAATAATGGGGTTGTGGACCGGCCGGGCGCCTGGAGGCTCCCGGGGTTAGATGTTCAATTTGAGGTGGGCGAAAAGTAGTCTTGTCAGGGTCAGGGGATCACTTCGTCAGCTTGACGGATCCCTTCCTGGCGAGCATATAACTTGCCTTGCTGTTCTTGTAGTGGTAACCAATGGAAAAAGGAAGCAGTTGAGGGTGAGAAGACTTGTACGCTGAATCCAGGTCAGGCTGATACCTTACCTCAAACAGTTTGATCGGCTTGGTGTACTCGCCGTAAAATTCCATCGTCCAATCCAGTTTTCGCTTAAAATCGGCGTAGGGAATGCCCGTATCATCCTGAAAAATGCTCACGGAATTGTCCATGATCAATCGCCTGATTTCCTGGAAGGTGGGCCGGTGCATAAGATAGGACGCCGACTTGATAAATGTGTTGAAAGGCTTCTTTTGATTTAAGAACTTTTCGAATCCCGGCCTGCTTTTCAGTTCTCCACTGAGCACATTGATGTTGATATAGTAGAGTTGACTGATCTCACGCGTCTCAAGGTCTCGAAATTTCAATCTTACCGCCGGTATTTTCTGCTTGTAGAGTCCATCAAAGGTTGTTTCTGTTGCTGACCCGTCAGGATTGATGGACACAAATTGCTGTTGAAGTAATTCGTGTCCACTCCTTTCAATTAATAGATACAAGAGAGGTAAGACGCCTTTCACACTTTTCAGGTCCTCCTTCATGTTGATTGTTTCGAAAAAACTTTTCTTAAAGCTGCTCTTTAGGGAGTGACTCAGGCTGTCCAGGAAGTTATCCCTTGATTTGGCATCCAATGCATCAAGGCTTATAGCCTCCTGGATCGGTTCCAACGCAACGAGAACAAATTCATGGGCGGTAGGATAGAGATAATACGCATGCAGGAAATCAGGACCCGAGAAAGGATAAAAGACCTTAAGGGAATCGTTTATCGATGAAGAAAAATGTTCTGCCTGCCAGCTTTGCATCTTGCTGAGCCGTTCGGTAAACAACTTGTTCCAGCTGGAGTCTGTAGAAGACTTGAAGGTCTGCCAGGCTACTTCCTTCTGAAGGGAAGTATAGGCGTTGGAATCTATTTGATCGATTCCGGCAATAAATCGTCCCAAGGCATCAAGGGCTTTGTCCTTCTTTACGGTGTCGACGACCACGGGCTTTTCAACCACAAGTGAGGCGGCAGCTGAATCGGTGGTGGAGGAGGCTTGTTCCTGCCGGGTTGTACAGGCACTGGCGAACAAGATGAAGAGGAAACCAAACTTAGTTTTCAATGTTCTTTTTTTTTGCGACGCTAAAATAGAGAATCGCTCCGGGAATCATGGTGGCGAATGAGTAGAAAATTATCATCGGATCCTCCCGAAACATGTAATAGATCATCCAGAGCGTGACAACAATAAAGATCAAGGGTGTTATCGGATAAAAAGGCATGCGAAAGGGCCGGTCGCTATGGGTTTTGCGTAGTATGAAAATCCCCACGACAGTGAGCAGAGAGAAAATGGAAAGGCTGATAGAGATATACTGGATGATTTCTTTAAATGAACTCACCATGACCAGAAAGACGGACCATCCTGCCTGCACCAGCACAGCGATATAGGGCATGTCGTGCTTGTTTCTGACTGAGAGTTTCTTCAGGGCCGGGTAATCTTCTCCCATGGCTTCCGTTACCCTGGGGCCGGCGATGGTCATGGCACTGAGCGTGGAGAGCAAGGCAATACTGAAGAGAGCTGAAAACACTTGTCCGATTTTTGCACCAAAAAGTTTGATGGCGACGATATTGCCTACATCATTCTGACCTTCCAACTCGGGAAAGGTGGAGACAAACAGGAACATCGCATTCAAGGCAAGATAGATTACGACCACAATAGAAGTCCCCATCAGCAAAGCCCTCGGCAAATTCCTGGCAGGATTTTCCAGGTTGCCTGCAATGTAGGCGGCGGCGTTCCATCCAGTATAGGCATAGACGACAAACACCAGGGATACCGCGAACCCGGGAGTAAGCATTAAGTCCAGGTCGCCCGGTTGAGGGAGGAATGAAATACCGGACAAAGAATCCCCCGAAAAGAAGAGAGGAACAAGGCAAAAGAATGCAATGAGAGAAAGCTTGATGGTTGTCAGCAGGGTTTGGGTGCGGCCGCTGGTCTTTACACCAAACAAATGAATACCAGAAATGATGACGATGCTGGCCACTGCCACAATTTTTTCCGGGATATTGAACAGGACTGAAGAATATGAACCAATGGCAAGGGCCACGGCAGAGATGGCACCGGCAAAGCCCACGAGCGTGCTCATCCAGCCGCTGAGAAAACCAAGAACGGGATGGAAAATTTCGCCCAGGTAGTAGTACTCGCCTCCTGATCTTTTTAATGTCGTTGATATCTCAGCATAGGTAAGTGCTCCCGACAGGGCAACTACTCCACCCAGCAGCCAGAGCATCAGGATGACAAAACCGGATGGCAGGGGTCCGACCTGATAACCGAGCGAGGTAAATACACCGGTGCCAATCATGTTGGCAATGACCAGGGCAATCCCGACCTGCAATGTATATTTTGTCGACTCTTTCATTTTCGGGCGAGAAGATGAGAATAAAATTTCAATTCACCCTTCAAAACGTGAATCCAACATTGACATAACCTTTGAATTGTTTGGCCTGGTCGCTGTAGATCAACGAGATTTCAATAGGACCAAGGGCAGAACGATAACCTCCTGAAATGGCATAGCCGCTGAGAAAATTGGTGTGGTCCCAGGTATCGGGTTTTTTGTTTATATAATTGTACAGGCCGACATTGGCACGGAACGTGGTGACAAAGTTAGCGATGGGTTCATACTGGATACCGGCCAACACGGCTGAGATGCTGCCGGTGTTCACCTGGTTTTCCGTTAGCCCAATGAAGGTGATCTGGTTGCGGATAAAATCATTGATGCCACCTACCGAGTAGAAGTTCAAAAAGGATTTCGCATAGTTAAAGTTGATCCCGTTGTTGAACTGTGTAATCAGTGTCCAATTTCTTCCAAGGGGAACATACCTTCCGGACTTGAACTTTAATTGTTCATACGAATGGAATGAAAGGTTGAGGGAGTCTGAGGAAAGGGAAAACCCGTCGGATACAAATGTGATATTGGGATTTTGACCAAATACAACACCTGCCTGGGCGTCTATGTAGGTTCCTTTCCTGGGAAATACCTTAGCATCAAGATTGTTGCGTTGAAAAAAAACATAGGAGTTCCAATAATTGTTTTTTCCGTCGAAGCTAAAGGTTGGTGATACCTTCGGCGCTAGGGTGATCCACTCATGTGCAACACCAATGCCCGCCATGGTGGTGGTGCCAAGGAGTTTATAGACTTTTAGATCAGCACTTGAGTAAACACTCTTGTATTCATATTGTTGCTCAAAGTCCTGATAGATTGGAAACTTGAATCTCTCATGATAAAATGACAGGAGCATTCCCCACCTTTGACTTTGTCCAAATGCCTGATCATGTTTAAGGAGAACGCGAAAATTGTCGCTCCAGTTTACCTTGACAAAACTTTTGGATCTGTTGAACAAGAAGTTTCTTGTCGCCAGGGTAGTGATCAGGGCGATGTCCGAGTACGAGTTATAGTGGAGACCAATTTTCATATACGTCGGCAGGTTTTCGATAACCTCGCAGCGGAGGCGGGCATGAGGGGGTTCCAATGGCTCAATAAAAAAGGCGATGCGACGGAAGTTTCCTGAACTAAACGCTTTTCTTGCGGCAGTGGAGATTTCCTTGCCGGAGTACGATTTGCCTTTAACGAGGCCCAGCTTTCCTGCAAAGTCAATCGGGCTGGTGTACTCAAGACCCTCCAGTTGAATTTCGTCAATCATGACATTTTCTGAAGGAGGCAACCTGTTGGCTTTGAAAGAAGCACCCGGATAAAGTGCATTCAGAGAGTCGGCGAGCCTTTTGAAATAGGGGAAATATTTGTTCCCGGTCTCTATTCCGATGCGAATCAAACTGTCGGAAGCCGCAAAGCTGGCAGCAGAAAAATTATCCGTGGGTGGCTCGATGAGGAGATTGCACAATTTTTTCTCCATAATAAAGTCATCGGCATCTTTATAGAAGGCAATCTGATAGATCATGTCGATCGGCGATTGCAAGCGCTCCGCCGAAACTAATCCTTTCGACAAGTTTACGCCTATTACATAATCGGCGCCCATATCTTTGGCATCACGTACAGGGAAGTTTCTTACCACACCGCCATCCACCAATTTGGTATCTTTGTATGTCACCGCGGAAAAAACCGAAGGTATGGCCATACTTGACCTGACCGCCTTCACAATCTCACCTTCTTTTAGTACAAACGCCTTCCCTGTTGCAGCATCCGTGGCAATACATCGAAACGGAATACTGAATTTTGAAAAGTCCTTCTGGTTATGGACTGGATAAAACAGTTCTCCAAATTTCAGCCATATCTCTTCGGCCTCGATAATGCCCGAGTAGAACTTGGCTTTTCCCTTTTCGAGCGGGATTTCCAACGCATAGTTTGAAAACTCCTTTTTCTCATTCATGTTGACTAAGCCGATGGGCGGGCGATTGGAGAACATGCTTACCCAGTCGATAGACCTTGCAATCTTTTCTATATCATTACCGGAGTAGCCCACGGCATACAAGCCACCCATGATGCTGCCCATACTCGTACCCGTCACCATGTCGATCTTCAGCCCGGCGCTGTCAATTGCTTTAAGGATACCGATATGGGCAAGTCCCTTCGCGCCACCGCCACTCAGCGTCAGACCTATTTTCGGCCGGGGCTGCTGACCTGTGGCAAACGCCGACAAACAAACCAATAACAGGAGGAGCGAAACCTTCTTCATCGTGCAGGTTGTTAGAAAGGAAACTTTGTCCTCAAGGCTTGGAATCATTTTACTTATGGAGATCATTCCACTACGAAGGGCTTATCCCAAGGCTCGGGACTTTTCCCCCGGATTTCAAAAGTGATCTTTGGGGTCTGACCGGACCAGTCGATGAGGATCATCCCAAAGTTCTTTTGAACCACCATTTTTCCTATACGGTACTGGTTCTTTTCGACGGCATCCTTGAAACTCCACGTATGGGTAAGGCCACTTGACGTGAAGTCATACAGCGCGTTGGGCAATCCGGGTACTTTCATCCTGGAAATCTCCGCGATGTGCCTGTCGCCCGAAATGATCAACGGATGGTTGATGTTGTACTTTACCAGCAGGTCGAGCATTCGTTGTCGCGATTTGGGAAAATTACCCCATTTCTCGTAACCATGGTCATTGGATATAAACTGGATGCTGGAGCCAATGATGTGGATCGCCGCGTCTGAATTTTTAATTTGTTGTTCAAACCATGTCCACTGCTCTTCGCCCAGCAGATCACCATTGGGGTTAGGATCATATTTCATTCCCTTCACCGTTCCCGTCATGGTCGTATCCCGGAAAGCCCGGGTGTCCAGCAGGATTACCTTTACCTTTTGCCGGCCGTTGCCGTAGGTATACGCGCTGTATACACCTGAATGCTTGCGGACCGGGTCGTCGGCAGGAACATCGAGGAATCGCATCATTTCTTCCTTGCTCTCCTTCTTTTTAGAATAGTATTTTCCCCCATCATTTTGGCCATAGTCATGATCATCCCAGGTGCCTATGACCTTACAGGAATGGATGAGCTGTTGGTAGCCGGGGTGATTTTTTTGTTTATCATATTTTGCACGCATGACTGCCATGTCGTGGGTATCCCCATAAATCATATCCCCTAACCAAATCCAAATCTGGGGCTTTTGCTGAACGATTTCCGTCCACATCTGGGATGTGGAGTCCTGAATGCTGCATGAACCAAAGGCAATTCGTGTAATGGATTGGGCAGAGACCGCGACAGAAATTAGGGACAAAGAAATGGCAAGTCTGTACTTCATGGTATTAAAAGTAAAGAGGTTGAGTAATAATTCCACACCATTTCAGTAAAAGTCGTTGAATTTGCTCCACCCGCTTGTTACCTTTCAACAAAGTGTGAATCTAAACAAAGAAGGTTGGTATGCACATACAGGAGATGAACACGAAATAACATGCTAGCTATGCGTTGGGGAATTTTGCCGCTGATTGGAGCCATGATCTGGTCCCAGGCTTTTTCACAAGCTACTTACGATACGTTGCCCTATTCACCTGTACACTATAAGCAGAGGATAGATAGGTTCGCCAAAGAACCTGTGGTCACTGGAAAGATATTGTTCCTGGGCAGCAGCCAGACCGAGCGGGGCAACTGGAGGAGACTCCTGAAGGATTCTTCTGTGGTAAACCGTGGAATTTCCGGAGACAATACTTTTGGTGTTCTTCGGCGCCTGGATGACATTATGCGTCGCAAGCCTTCCAAAATCTTCCTTCTCATCGGGGTTGATGATCTTTCAAAGAATATTCCGACCGAGGTGGTGTTGGAAAACATCTTTGCCATAATTAGCAAACTCAGGGCTGGCTCTCCCAAGCCATCAATCTTTGTTCAAAGCCTTTTGCCAGTGAACCCGGCCCTTAAGAATTTTCCTCCATCGTTCGCGAAACAGGACCAAATCATTGAACTCAATGGGCTGCTTAAAAAATACAGTGATGTTTTAAAATTTACGTTTATCGATATTCACAGTGAATTTGTTGACAAGCAGAATGTGTTCGATCCAAAGTTGACCATCGATGGATTATATTTGAATTCATCCGGATATGCACATTGGATAGATTTCCTGAGGAAGAATAATTATGTACCGTGAAAAAATATACGTCATGAAACCCATTTGCATAAGTATATTTTGCCTCCTGGCCTTCCACAGTCCCGCGCAATTCAAGAATATCAGGTTGGCTGAGGGCGAAGGGCCTATGGATCCAACCATTGCCATCAGCACCAAGAATGCTGGCATTATTGTATCCACCATAGGCAAGAGGGCCGTATTCTCCCAGGACGGCGGAAACACCTGGAATGAGTCGACTATTGACTCACCCCTTGGCTTTGCTGGCGTACCTTCGTTGATATCGGATATAAAGGGACATTTATACTTCTTTCATGAATCTGATCCTGGTGGAGGCGGACCAAAGTCAGACACCTGGGCTGATCAACTCGTTTGCCAGAAATCCGATGATGCAGGCAAAACCTGGAGTCCGGGGATCGGCATCGGGATCAATCCGCCGAAGGACCAGCGTCACGCAGCGCCTGCGGTGCACCCCAGACGCCCCATCATCTACCTGATGTGGTCACAATTTGATACGTATGGGTCGACAGACAAGAATTGTCAATCCAATATTATGTACAGCATGTCTACCAATGCAGGATCTAAA
>JANYHW010000139.1 GCA_025358885.1 Cytophagales bacterium
CAAATTTCCACGGAGACAGCTTAACGGTGTCTTCGATGAGATACTCCTTCCCCATAAACTCCTGCTTGGAAATTATTCGTGAAGTGCTTTGGTCCAGGTAAAGCCCCTTATTGAAGATGAGGATGAAGACACCATGACATCAGGCAGTGGAGGAAGTGTGAGAATGGTAATGAAGATGCCCAATAATGAGCTTTACCTGGACCAAAGCACTTCACGAATAATTTCCAAGCAGGAGTTTATGGGGAAGGAGTATCTCATCGAAGACACCGTTAAGCTGTCTCATTGGAAATTTGGCAATGAAACCAAAGTTATTCAGGGGTATGAGTGCAAGCAGGCCTATTATACGGATACAAGCAATCCCAATCAGAAAATGGATGTCACGGCATGGTACACAGAGAAGTTGCGCCCCTTCCTTGGACCTGAAAGATTCAATACGCTCCCCGGTGCCGTGTTGGCAGTGGATGTCAACAATGCCGAACGGGTGATCGTGGCGATAAAACTTGAAACGCGCGAGTTGAAAAAGAACGAATTGAAAATACCAACCAGCGGCACAAAGACGACTCAAAAAGAATTCCGCGCCATGGTCGATGAGCAAATGAAGAAGATGGGCGGCAATGGGGGAATGATCTTTCGGAATTAGTCAAATCGATACCCTGATTTTTATTTCATGAAGAAACTTTACTTGCTGGTTCTCTTTGGCATTTTAACTTCTACTGTTTCTGCGCAGAAGTTTGTGGTCACCGGCCAGGTTTTGGACACTCTTGCAAAGCCAATTCCTTCCGCCACCGTGATGCTGATGAATCCCAAAGACTCCTCGCTCGTGAATTTTGGTGTAAGCGATTCCAGGGGTGTATTCGAAATGAAGAACGTAAACAAGGGCACCTATCAGCTCAAGATAACTTTTGTGGGCCTTGCACCCTTTGGCAGGACAATCACTACGCCAACGACAGGCACTGTTGTGGATGTGGGAAGACTTACCCTCACCCCTCAAAACAAACAATTGGAGGAGTTGGTCATTACAGGAGAAAAGGCTCCGGTGACCGTTAAGCGCGATACCATTGAGTTTAATGCGGGCTCATTCAAAACCAAGGCAAATGCAAACGTTGAAGACCTCCTGAAAAAACTCCCGGGTGTGGAGGTGGCAACCGATGGAACGGTAAAGGCCCAGGGCGAGCAGGTTCAGCGCGTGACGGTGGATGGCCGGGAATTCTTTGGCCGCGACCCCAAGCTTGCCACTCGAAATCTTCCAGCCGATGCGGTGGACAAGGTACAGGTGTTCGACAAAAAATCAGACCAGGCGCTCTTCACAGGTATTGAAGATGGTCAACGGGAAAAGACGATCAACCTCGAACTGAAAGAAGAAAAAAGAAACGGTGCCTTTGGCAACATCATGGGTGGAGCCGGAACCAACGACAGATTTAATGCGAAAGCAAATATCAATCGCTTTGGCAAGGGCAAGCAGTTGTCGTTTCTCGGCATGGGTAACAATATCAATGAGCAGGGTTTTTCAATTGACGATTTCATGAACTTTACGGGCGGCTCGCAGCAAATGATGGGGGGAGGAGCCGTCAGCGTCCAGATTGGAGGAAACAATTCCAGTGGCGTGCCACTCAACAACGGGGGGCGCCAGAATGGCATCATGTCCAACTATGCGGGCGGCGTCAATTTCAACAGAGACCTTAGCAAGAACACCCAGCTGACGTCCAGCTACTTCTACAACAAACTGGATCAAAACATCACCAAGCAAACACACCGTGTGAATTTTCTTCCCAATGACAGCAGTTATTACTATGATGAGCACAGTGTGCAGTTGAACACCAGCGACAACCACCGGCTCAATCTCAATGTTGACCACAAAATTGATTCTGCAAACTCTATCAAATCGACCAACAGTCTCTCCTATTCGCAATCCGAACAAAATGCCCAAACCAATGGTCAGACCACGACAACAGATTCCAAACTCCAGAATGAAAGCAACCGGTTGAACTACACCGCACAGACCAGCGTCAACCTCAATTCAACATTGCTCTACAGACATCGATTTGCTAAGAAAGGGCGATCCTTTTCAACCAGTCTTACCCTGGGCCTGGCACAAAGCGATGGAAATGGAAACCTGCAGTCTACGAATCAGTATTACAACAGTATTCCCGAAAAGCAGGAAATTCTACAAACAAATACCCTAAACACCGATAATCAATCCTACGGTGCTACCCTCTCGTACATTGAGCCCCTGGGTGGCCGAAAATATTTGGAGCCAAACTATTCTATAAAGACCAACCTGAATCAAGTTGATAAAGAAGTGTATGACATCAAGAATGGACAGGCCACCGTCAACAATCAACTGACCAACAAATACAACAGTGTATATGTGTACAACCGGCCGGGGCTGAACTTTCGTATTAACCGTCAGAAATTTAATTTTTCGGTAGGTGCCAGTTACCAGAATACCCATCTCAACGGCGACTTGATCACCAAGAATCAAAAGATCGATCGCACTTTCGAGAATATCCTGCCAGCATCGCATTTCAATTTCGACTTCTCAAATTTCAAGCACCTGAGGATGGATTATGAGACTTCCATGCAGGAGCCCACCATTCAGCAATTGCAACCGGTTATCGATAACAGTGACCCCCTCAATCTTTCCGTGGGTAATCCCACCTTGCGGCCATCCTACCAGCACCGCCTCACGACCAACTACACTACGTTTGATCCAGGCAAGTTCGTCAACTTCTTCGCCTTCGTTACAGGTACCTACACGGCGAATGCCATTACCTATTCACAAACAGTGAATGATAAACTGGTAAGGCTCACCATGCCAGTCAATGTCAAAGACAATGTGCTGCTTACCGGCAATTTTAATTTTGGATTTCCCATCAAAAGCATCAAGAGTCGCATCAGCCTGGGCCCCAGCGTTACCTATATGCGTGGAATCAACGTGCTGAACGAACAGTCCAGCTACACCTGGCAGCAGAATCTGGGCGGATCAGCACGGTATAATTTCACCTTCAATGATATTGTCACCCTGGATTTGAGTGCAACCCTCACCCACCAGGAAACGAAATACGAATTCACCACCCAAAACAACCAGGTGTATTTCAACAAGACTTATTCCGCGGAAGCCAATATCAATTTCCTGAAAAATTATCAATTCAATTCAAGCTTTGACTATTACATCTACAATAGCGAAACCACGAGCTACAATCAGACCATACCCCTGTTGAACCTCGGCATCTCCAGGTTCCTGCTTAAGAACAAAACGGGAGAATTGAAATTCAGCGTGAATAACCTGCTTGACCAGAGTCTGAGTGTCAGCCAATCGGCCTCCGCCAATTACCTTCAACAACAGGTCTACAATAACCTGGGGCGGTACTTCATGGTCAGCTTCACCTATTCTTTGAATAAGCAATTAAATCCCATGGGCGGCCCTCGTCCCGGTGGCGGCATGCGGATGATGATACGTCAGTGAGGTGGTTACTGGTAACCGGTAACCAGTAACCGGTTACCAATTCCTCCTTATCTTTGGCCATGCGATTCATACTTGGCACCATCATACTCGTATTGATGACTTCCTCCTTCAGGCAGGTTTATATTCCAAAGTTTGATGTTCAGGGGCACAGGGGTTGTCGCGGTATGAGACCCGAGAATACCATACCCGCGTTTCTTACGGCGCTGGACTCCGGAGTAACCACCCTGGAGATGGATGTGGCCATTACCCGTGACGGCAAGGTTGTTGTAACGCATGAGCCATGGATGTCTGCCGCCATTTGCACAGATCCATCCGGTAAAAGCATTACATCAAAAGAGGAAAAGAAGTATAACATCTTCCAGATGACCTATGAACAAGTGAAGGCATGGGATTGTGGCTCGAAAGGCAATGAACGATTCCCAGAACAGGAAAAGATGAAGGTATCGAAACCCCTGCTGAGTGATGTGATCGTTGCGGCAGAAACACACATCAAGAATTTCACCCGCTATGAAGTCGATTACAATATTGAGATCAAGAGTGA
>JANYHW010000163.1 GCA_025358885.1 Cytophagales bacterium
CATACATAGTACTTTACCGTATAATACCACCAGAGCGCTTATTTAATCGTGTTGTATGAATCTTGAAAACACACAGGTACAGATGAGGAAGGGAATATTGGAATATTGCATCCTCCATATCATTTCGCGTGGCGAAGTCTATGCCTCCGACATGCTCGATGAATTAACGGCCGCCCGGATGATCGTGGTGGAAGGGACGTTATATCCCCTCCTCACACGGTTGAAGAATGCCGGGCTGGTGGAATACAAATGGGTCGAATCGAAGTCGGGGCCACCACGGAAATATTACAAGCTCACCGACATTGGGACACAGTTCCTCAAAGGACTCACCGAAACGTGGGATGAACTCATTCACTCGACGGAACAGATCACACAAAAATCCAAGGCCAGCGTATAAATTTTTAACCCATAGTCCTATCTTTTGGTTGAGATATGAAAAAGAACATCAGCATTAACATCAGCGGCATTATTTTCCACATTGAGGAAGACGGGTATGAGACCTTGCGCAAATACCTCGACTCTGTCAATAAATATTTTGCCTCCTTCGACGACAACAGTGAAATCCTGTCGGACATCGAAGGCCGGATTGCGGAAATATTCCTTTCCAAGCTCAACGATGGCAAGCAGGTCATCACCTCCGAAGATGTGAGCAGCCTCATCGCCACGATGGGAAGTGTGAGCGACTTCAAAGCGGCTGAAGAACAGGACTTCGCTGCGGGCGCTGGCACAGGTCAGCAACAGAAGCAATCCAGTGCGTTCTCCGCTGGCGCTGCATCCAAGAAACTGTTCCGGGATGTGAACAGAAAAATTCTCGGTGGGGTCTGCAGTGGTCTGGGTCATTATTTCAGTATCGACCCGCTGTGGCCCCGTCTGCTCCTGGCCCTGCTGACCATCGGCACATCGGGAATTCTTGTTTTCGTCTACATAGTGCTCTGGATCGTTCTGCCCGGCGCCGACATGCCGGAGGAAACATCCATTAAGAAAATGTACCGCGACCCAGACAAGAAAGTTGTGGGGGGTGTGGCCGCAGGAGTCGCAGCCTTCTTTGGAAGCGATGTGTCCCTGATCAGGGTATTGTTTGTCATCATCACTTTCTTCGGCGGACTCGGCATCGCGCTTTATATCATCTTGTGGATAGCACTCCCTGAAGCGAAAACCATCACGGAAAAAATGAAGATGCAGGGAGAACCTGTAACCCTATCCAACATTGAGTCCACAGTAAAGAAAGGACTCAACGAAAAAGATGAGGCGGAAGAAAGTGTGCTCACCAAGATCATCCTCTTCCCCTTCCGTGCCCTGGCCGCCATCCTGAACGCTATTGGAAAAATACTTGGCCCCGTATTGCGTGTCATGGTGGATGTGCTGAGGGTAGCGATCGGCTTGGTCATTACCCTCACGGGTCTCAGCATGATGTTTGCGCTGATTTTTGGCTTCGGAATTCTCATTGGTTTATTCAATGCACCCGATTGGTCGTTGTTCTCGGATTGGTACATGACGGCTCCAAATCTGCCCATGGGAGCAATCCGCAACAGCTTCCCCGTATGGACCGCCGTGTTCTGTTTCCTGGTAGCCTTTGTTCCAGCCCTGTTTATCATGATGCTCGGAAACTCCATCATCGCCAAGCGCATCATTTTCAGACCTGCCGTGGGATGGACATTATTTGTTCTTTTCTTTCTAAGCGTTGCTATCGTGAGTTTCACCCTGCCTCAATTGATCTATGGATTCAAAGAACAGGGTGAATACAAAGTCGAACAAGTATTTAATATTCAGGGCAAAACAGCTGTGTTCAATGTATTGGAAACGGGACTTGACGACTACGATGTCACTGACCTTCGCGTAAAAGGATGGGATGGCAAGGAGATCAAAGTGGTGGAACGTTTTCAGTCGCAAGGCCCTTCGCGGAAAGTCGCAGCAGAAAATGCACAAATGATTATGTACAACATCACCCAGGCGGACACCGTCATCACATTTGACTCCAATGTCACTTTTAAAGAGGGCGCCAAATTCAGAGCCCAGCGCCTCGACGTGGATATATTCGTGCCCTACAACCAGGTGGTAAGGATTGATGCCAGCCTTTGGAGACTAATTGACACATACGTGATTGATAACACGGACCGTCACCGTTACTCCCTCAATGAAGAAACGCAAACATGGAAAATGACAGAGACTGGCCTCACGTGTTTGTCCTGTCCCAAGGACAAAGACGAAACCATTACCCGGACGAATGACGAATATGGCCTGCGCGATTTCAACTCTATCGATCTGAAAGGAATCTTCAACGTGCACATACAAAGGGGCGATACTTACGCCGTTGAAATCAAAGGATCGGAAGCAGAAAGAAAGCGCTATGATGTATATGTCAATGGCGAAACCCTCGTCATAGACTATGATGATGCCCGCAAACTATTCTGGAAGCGGAGGTTTTTGGATAATGATGAGATCAGAATCAACATCACCATGCCTCATTTGAGGGAAATGGATGTTACCGGTGCCGGAAAGCTAAGGTTCAGGGGCTTTGATGAGGACAATGTGGATATCAAACTCATGGGCGCTGTCGCCGGTGATGGTGAAATCAATGCCAGCAACCTCAACATCGGACTGACCGGCGCATCTTATCTAGACCTCACCGGTCATGGTCGCTTTATGGAAGCAGATATTCTCGGCGCTTCGGGTCTTCGTGCCTACGGATATGAAGTGGGGCATTGCGTAGTCAGTGCCCATGGCGCATCGATGGCCCGCGTCAACGTGACCGAAACACTGGAGATCGACAAGGGTGTGGCTAGCAGCGTTTCTCACAAAGGAAATCCGGAGGTCATCAAGAGATAACACGGGTGAGCTTTTTATAGCAGCAATTCTTACTGCGATCTTGTCTTAAGGTATGCACCCACCTTGTCCATATCGATCTGATATTCCTCCAGTACCACCGTATCCCAGTACTTCTTGAAAATTGGTTTAATGCTCTCCTCCGTGCGGGCGGCCCATCCGCCGTTCTTGGTATGAAACTTCCCGTCATAAAACACAGCGTGAATTGGCGCATGTGATTTATTCCTGAACACAATCAGCGAACCCTCCTTAAACTTAACATTCAAATTCCTTGACGGCTTCGTCTTCACTTCCCGCTCCTTTCTGAATGCCATGGACAGGATATTGTCCATGTACATATTCTCCGTTACCACAGTCCGTTTCGTAAAAAGACTGTCACCGATATGGTGGTATTCAAAGTATTTTTCCAATGCATGGCTGTGGCAATTCTGGGTGAATGTCTCCATCAAATCCATAAAGCGTAGTGAATCCTCCCGGGTTGGGTAGTATGTTGGATCCTTTCTGAACTTCCTTTGGTACTCCAGGTCATAAATCATCCGGGTCGTTTTTCTGATCTGAATGGGCGAATTCATCCAACTCACCTCCAGGGTGACACTGATATTATCCCTTGAAATCGTATCGACTGACGAATAAAGCATTCGTGTGTTGGCAAACTCAGACTGGCAATGAGCCAATTTACATGACAAGAGTAGCGATATAGCGAAGAGATGAATTTTCATGTCTTAAAGGTAACTACACCAGCCAAAATACACTCACCATTAATCTTTCAAAAATACTACCTTCGGAGCATGTCTGCACCGCGCCTACTCTCCCTCGACTTCTTCCGCGGCGCCACCGTGATGGCCATGATCATCGTGAATAACCCCGGCTCGTGGGACAATGTGTATGCTCCCTTGCTGCACGCGGAATGGAACGGTTGCACACCCACGGACTTGATCTTTCCATTCTTCTTGTTTATTGTCGGCGTCTCCATTCACTTCGCTTATTCCTCAAAAAAAGTTGAAGGCCTTACACGAAAGAATTTCTTAAAAATCTCCAAACGGTCGGCCATCATCTTTCTCCTGGGGATGATGCTCGCCTGGTACACCATTCCATTGACAAGGATGTTCGACCTGGAACGGCTGTCCATCCTCCGCATCCCCGGCGTACTACAGCGCATCA
Source organism: Cytophagales bacterium (assembly GCA_025358885.1). Classification (GTDB taxonomy): domain Bacteria; phylum Bacteroidota; class Bacteroidia; order Cytophagales; family Cyclobacteriaceae; genus ELB16-189. Next base: position 3,985 of record JANYHW010000163.1, read on the forward strand.
GCGTGGTGTTCTTCTTTTGCTCCATTATCTTTCTCCGCACAGGCTGGCTCTCGCAAGTCCTGTTCACGGCCTTTCTTCTCGTACTCTATTATATACTCATGACACTGGTGCCAGTGCCCGGCTTTGGTCCGGCGAACCTCGAACCGGGTACCAACCTCGCAGCATGGACGGATCGGCTCTTCCTCGATGGTCACCTCTGGTCGCAGTCAAAGACGTGGGATCCCGAAGGTGTTCTCAGTACGCTGCCGGCGATATGCACGGGAATGTTGGGTGTATTGACCGGTCATCTTTTTCATGAAATTAAAAATCCCGCAGAACGCGTCAGTTGGATATTTTTATTTGGTGTCGTCTTGATTATTTCTGGTCTGTGCTCGGACATTGCCTTTCCACTCAATAAATCGCTATGGACCAGCAGTTATGTACTGTATACTGGGGGACTGGCTATGCAGGTACTGGCGGCAAGTCACTGGGTGATTGACATTCTTCAGCGCCAATCGTGGATAAAACCTTTTCTTTATTTCGGAACGAATGCCATTTTTGCATTCGTTGCGTCGGGGTTTGTGGCAAAGACATTGCTCCGTATCAAAGTATCAGACGGCACAGGAGAGACCGAATCATTATGGAGTTATCTGTATCAAAATATCTATTCAAGCTGGCTGGAGCCGAAAGTAGCCTCACTCCTGTTCGCTCTCACCGGGGTATTGCTGTTTGGCGTCATCCTGGGCTGGATGTACCGCCGAAAAATCTTTATCAAGGTGTAAGGAATTCAGAAGCAGAATTTTGTAATTTCACTTCGATCGCCACAGCATCATGAAGCCCCTGCTGATTTTCATCCTTCTGGTTGCTTCCATGACCTCGCTTGCACAAAAGCAAGGCCTGTATGGTCAGGTATTCTGGGTATCGGGCAACCAGATGCCGGGACCGGAAGCCATGCTGTCGCCCAACCAGGGCGCGGTTCGCGAAATCATGGTCTATGAACTAACCACCTTTAAAGATGCTACACAGGTAGGGCCCTTTTTCAGGGATATCAAAACCAAACTGGTGGCAAGTACGACCTCAAAGCAGGATGGCACGTTTAAGTTGAAGCTGCCCCCGGGCGCCTACTCCGTATTCACCAAAGAGAAAAACGGCCTGTATGCCAACCTCTTCGACGACAAAACAAACATCAACCCGGTCACGATCAAAGACGGCCAATACGCCTGGAAAACCATCACGATCGACTACGAAGCAGCCTACTAAAGGCTTCTTGAACGACTATTTCCCTATTTTTTATTGCCCAAGCAACCTATCCCGCCAGGTTGACATCTTATTGGCGAATCACCCTTAATGCAATTCCAGATTTACCGCGCGCGCGAATCAGAACTCATCGAAGGTTGCAGGCGAAATAACCGCCATGCCCAGCAGGCTGTTTATGACCAAATGGCGGGTAAGATGCTTGCCCTCTGCTGCCGCTATGTAAAAGACCGAATGCAGGCAGAAGATGTGCTCGTCACTTCTTTCACCAAAGTCTTCGAGAAAATCGACCAGTTCAAAGGCGACGGAAGTTTTGAGGGCTGGGTGAGAAAGATCGTCGTGAATGAGTCCCTTAGCTACCTGCGTAAAAACAAAAGCATGTACCTGGAGACAGACCTCGACGCCGCCGGCCGTGAACCGGACCTCAACAACCTCAACAACCAACTGGAGGCGGATGATTTGTTAAGGCTCGTCTCGGAACTGCCACCCGGATACAGAATTGTATTCAACATGTACGCCATCGATGGCTTCACCCACAAAGAAATTGCCGACGAACTCGGCATCAATGAAAATACTTCAAAGTCGCAACTGAGCCGGGCACGGAGTTACCTGCAAGCGCGGTTGCTGGAACTGGATAAAAGTACTCAACGAAATCAGCAAGGACTATGAGCTCGCTAGATGATCTATTCAAGGAAAAACTGGAGAACCACTCCATCACTCCTTCACCCGCAGCCTGGAACAAGGTGGAAGCGGGATTGACGAATAAAAATCAACAGGGATTGTGGATGCGATGGGCGGCGGTGTTTCTGCTCGGAGGATTGCTGGTGGGCACAATGTGGCTGAGAGAGAAAGATACTCCTGCTGTCCTCGCGCAAAAAGAAGAAACTCCAGCAATAACTGATACGCCTGTCAAAGAAGAACAGCCTGTTCCGGAAAACAAATCGGAAGATCAGAAGGTCCATCAAGCGGTGGTGACGAAGAAGCGCTCAAAGCAATCACCTCCACAACAGGTTCAACAAATTATTATTAAGCAAGATGTCGCCCAAATCATTCCGGAAAATAACATCACCCCTATCGTTGTCGAAGAAATTCCTGCCGTCATGAAGACAACGGAGACTGCCTCTCCAGGAATTGTATTGACGTATACGCTGGATCCCATTGAAAATAAAAATGTCGAAGCAACCTCTGAATCCGTCGCCGCATCTTCAGGGAAGAAAGACAATTCTTTGAAGCGCGCCATGAAGTTTGCCCGGGATGTAAAAAACAGTGATGCTCCCTTCAGTGAACTTCGTGTGATGAAAGAAGAGTTGTTTGCACTGGATTTCAAAAAGAAAGCAACGACTAAAAAACAATGAGTATGAAATTTCTATTGACTGCCGGCCTGATCTCCATCTTCAGTACCGTCCTAATTACCTCTTCTTTTGCACAGCCCGGCGACAGTGTCGTGATCCACGTAGGGAAAGAAAGCAAGGTGATCTTCTCCATCAAGGACAAAGCCGACCTGGAGACCCTGAAGCATTATGACTTCCAGGCCCTGATGGACGACATGGTGAAGAAACTGGAAAAGCGCGATACATCATCCCTTACCACGCCATCACAGGTCTATCTGAAAGACACCACACAATCAGCGTCGGCCACGCCGTCCACGTCCGAAAACTGGGACCGCGACAAGAACTGGGACCGCGACAATAACCATGATGAACCGGTTCGCCGCTACTACGGCCGCAGAACGCATCACTCTTTCAATATTGACGTGGGCATGAATAACTATCTGATGAATGGAAAATTTCCCGATGCGAGCAACCAACTGTACACGGTAAAGCCCTGGGGATCGTGGTATGTGGGGTTGAACTCGGTGTTGCGCACGCACGTTACGGGAAAGTTCTTTGTCGAGTGGGGTGCGGGTGTAAGCTGGTACAACTTCAAGTTCGACAATGAAAAGGTACAGATGTCAAAGGACGACAACAGCGTAATTTTCTCGGAGGATACCCGCGATCTGGGCTTCAAGAAAAGTAAACTGACCGTTGCATATATCAACGTCTCCGTGGTACCCATGATCGATTTTGGTGGCAACTCCAGGAAAGGAACGCTTTTCAGCCACAGCCATTCCTCCTCGTTCCGGTTTGGCATCGGTCCTTATGCCGGCTATCGAATCGACAGCTATGCAAAGCAGATGTACTATGAAAATGGCGAGAAGACGAAATCCCATGACCATGATAACTTCTACCTGAACAACATCCGCTATGGTATGCGACTTCAAATGGGATTTCGCGATACCGACATCTTTTTCGGATATGACATGAATGAACTGTTCATCTCCGGCAAAGGTCCGCAGCTTCACGCCTTCACATTCGGAATTACGTTGTAATACATAAGGGCAGCTCTAAAAAAGTTATCATTCGAGATCAAAAGGCGGGCCAGTCAGGCTCGCTTTTTCCTTTTGATGAGGTCCAGGTCGTGAAGCACCATGTCGCGCTCGGCACCCTGGAGGTCGAGGCGACGGCAGAAGGAATTGCGTGATGGCCAGTGAAAGATCATGACCAACCCAATAAAAAGAAATGCGGCGGTGAACAGGGAGTCGGACGTAAGAAAAAATCCAAGCGCCATCAACATAGAGAAGCCACAGTAGGTGATCATCCTCCGGATAGAGGCAGCAGAATACTTATCCATTTTCCTCGCCAATTCAATGACTTTTGTCATGTTGCGGATCTTTTCCCTGAACCACCAATTAACGACCGTTAGGCCAACAAGGTATACAGCAAGAAAAATTGCGAGCAGCGCCCAACTTTGTTCACGTTCGGGCACCCAAAGTTCGCGTTCAACGGGCAGGTAATACAAATAAATGAAGACCACCATCGGCATCAGTAGGAGGATGAAGCCGATAGTATTAAGTTTGTAGAAGTATTCTTTGATTGATTGAAATTTCATAAGTTCAATAAATAAAGATAACAAGGAAATATCAGATGGAACCCAGTATAACCCTCACCCGAAAAGAACAGGTCATCCGGATGGCCGCGGAACTTTTCCGTGAGAAAGGTTATGCGGCTTCTTCCATGAGGGACCTGGCTCAGAAGCTTGGTATCGAAGCGGCCAGTCTGTATTCGCATATCAAGTCCAAGGAGGAAATTCTTCAGAATCTGTGTTTTGACATGGCGGCCGAATTCCGCAAGTCATTGGAAGAAGTGGAAAAACAAAAAGGCCCCGCCAGTGAAAAGCTGCGGAAGGGCATCATTGGCCACATTCAGGTAATGGCCAAGGACCTAACGGCATCAGCGGTTTTTATGAATGAACACCGCCACCTGAGCCAGCCTTATCTCCGGCAATTCCTCCTTCTCCGCATTAACTACATTAACCGCTTCAAGGACATTATTGAAGAAGGGATAAATTCCAGCGAGTTCAAGGAAAGTATCGACAAAAAGCTTGCCGTGATGACCTTGTTCTCCTCTCTCAATTGGATGCCCCAATGGTATGATCCAAAGAGCAACATTGTTCCGGAAGGCCTCGGTCAGCAATTGTCGGACATGCTGGTAAACGGACTGAAAAAGCCCAAGGCTTAGTATTCTACCTTCTCCTCTTATTCTCTTTCTCCAAAAGGCAACTTTCCTCGCCCATCTTTGTTATTTTTGCAAACGATTGTTAGGGTGATAACCCGGAACTATTTAAACAAAACTCCTATGTACGGTGGTGGGAATACTTTCGAAGGGGTAAAAACAGACAGCGTCGCAACGGAAGATCCGGTGCTGCTGGCAGAATTTGAAGCACGGATAGCGCGGGGAGAGAAAATTGAACCTTCCGACTGGATGCCGCAACTCTACAGGAAACAGCTCATCAGAATGATTGAGCAGCATGCGCATAGCGAAATCATAGGTGCATTGCCCGAAGGAACGTGGATTACCCGTGCGCCCGGATTCAAACGGAAAATGGCGCTGATGGCAAAAGTCCAGGATGAAGTGGGCCACGGCCAATTGCTGTACAGTGCTGCGGAAACTTTAGGGAAGTCACGCGAGCAAATGATCGATGACCTTATCTCCGGCAAATCAAAATACTCCAACATCTTCAACTACCCCACCTTCACCTGGGCGGACTGCTGTTTTATTTCCTGGCTGGTGGATGCCGGGGCGATCGTCAACCAGCTGGCCAACGCCAAGGGAAGTTACGGTCCATATTGCCGGGCGTTGGAGAGAATATGTGCAGAAGAATCATTTCACCTGAAGTACGGACATCATTGTGTGATCTACCTCGCGGCCGGCACACAAAAACAAAGACAACTGTTCCAGGAAGCCTTGAACCGTTGGTGGCCTCCCATGATGCATTTCTTCGGACCTTCCGACAAGATTTCCACCCACACCGAGGTGCTCATGCGATGGAAGGTGAAAATGGGTACCAATGATGAGATGCGCAACCAGTTCCTTGACATGTATGTGCCCAAGATATGGGAATTGGGGTTTACCATTCCCGATCCAAAGTTGAAGAAGAATACCGGGACGGGTTTGTGGGAGTACACCGAACCAGACTGGGAGGAATTCAAGCGCGTGATCAATGGCGGGGGTCCCTGCAACCAGGAGCGTCTCGAGGTGCGAAGGATTGCTGAGGAAAGGGGCAAGTGGGTTCGTGAAGCGTTGAAGTCAGCAAAGACAACTTACGTTACTCCGCTTGCCTGATTGACCTACAAGTTATTTCAAACCCACCAATGAACTCTCTCGATCCCCGCGTGTCGCGATTACCTGAAATCGGAAAGCCCGGGGTCATTTTGCCTAAAATACCATTAGACCAATTTGCATCTTTTGAAGTATTCGTTCAACCCAGGGAAGGGAAACCATTTCAGCACGAAGGCATCGTACATGCACCTAATATTGACATGGCTTATATTTTCGCCAAGGAGAATTTTACAAGACGATTTACGTGCACGTCCCTTTATGTGGCAGAGACACGAAATGTCTATGTCTCATCCACGACCGACGGAGAGCGCAATGCTTACGATCTGGTAGCAGACGTATCGACCTCCGGAGTCAACGACGAATATGAAATCTTCCATCTCGTGAAAAGGGGGAAGCAACATATTGCGGTTGGGACTGTCATGGCGGGAAGTCCGGAAGAAGCCATGAGCACTGCCAGGAAGATGTTTAATACGAAGTTGGTCTACAACATTTGGGCAGTGAAGAGATCCAATATCCGATTAACCACACCGGAAGAATTGGATTTGTGGACGACACTGCCTGAGAAGCGCTTCCGCGATGCCGGGGATTATAAAGGGGGAGACAAGCTTAAAGATTTCTTGGATAAACAAAAGTTAACCTCATGAACTGGCGTGTATACCAGCGGATTTTTGAGTTGACGGCCGTGCTCGCCATGGTGACTGGAATTTTTCTCATGTGGCTGCACAAAGATCCGCGTCATTTTCTTGTGTATGGGGGTTTCGCGTTGCTGTCCACAGGAAAATTGATTGAAGCCGTCAATCTTGACGACCCCACTTTCAAGATCCTCAAGATTGCCACCTGCATCTGCATCTATGTACTGGTGATTTATAGCCTTGCTTTCAACATCCGCACGATGGTGTACATCCTCATTCCGTTGGGAACCTACTATGCCTTGCACTATCGGTTGGTCAATCAACACAGAAGAACATGAATGAAGGTGCCTTAAAAGAACTCTTATACAAAATGGCAGACGACCTGCTCATCCTGGGCCACCGCAATTCAGAGTGGACAGGGATGGGACCATTATTGGAGGAAGACATTGCCTTTTCTTCCATGGCTCAGGACAAGGTTGGGCAAAGCCTGGCACTCTATAATATCCTGCATGCATTGGGAGAGCAGGCTCCTGATACAGTTGCCTTCACGCGGCATGCGGCACAGTTTCACAACTGCATCCTGGTAGAACTACCCAACCAGGAATATGATTTCAGCCTGATCCGTCACTTCCTCTTCGATACCGCTGATTCCCTCCGGTGGGAAATGCTGACCAAATCCACCTATGAACCGCTGTCATTGCTTGCAAAAAAGATTAAAGGGGAACTTCGTTATCATACGCTCCATGCCAACACGTGGATGAAGCAGCTGGGCACTGCCACACAAGAAAGCATTTCAAGACTTCAGCAATCACTCCAGGTAGTAATGCCCTATGCCTTGGGTATTTTCGAACCCTCACCGAATGAATCAATACTGCTTACCGAAGGAATTTTTGAAGGAGAAAGTGCATTGCAGGCAAAATGGAAAACGAGGGTAGAGGAGATCGTGTCGGGCACAAAACTGCATTTGCCGGATTGGAAAACTGTTACCCCTGTTTTTGGCGGTCGCCTCGGCAAACACAGTGAGCACCTCGAACCCATGCTGAATGAAATGAGCGAAGTATTCCGCATGGATCCTACTGCGGAGTGGTAAGATTTTATTTATCATCATATGGAAAACGTCATAAAAGAACTTGAAGCTATTGTCGCTCAATTTCAAAAAAAGATCAGCGCAATCCCGGAAACTGAATTTTCCAGCAAGCCCAGATCAGACAAATGGAGTAAGAAAGAAGTGGTGGGTCACTTGATTGATTCTGCACAAAATAACCTCAGGCGTTTTGTTGTGGCGCAATATGATACAACCCCTCCCCAGATCACTTATGAGCAAGATGCCTGGGTGGCTTCCAATAATTATGGCAAGATTCCTTCTGCCGATGTCATTGCCTTGTGGAGGCTGATCAATCTTCAGGTAGCTTCAGTACTTCGGACCATGCCCCGGGCAAACTATGACAAGACCTGTAATACTGGCCGGAGGGAAGCTCAGCTGCATTCCCTGGCCTGGTTGGCTGAAGATTACGTAAAGCACTTAAAACATCATCTCAACCAGGTTATCCCTGGATCGTTTGATATCACCTATCCATGAACACCCTAACCTCCATCAAGATTGCGGATATCTATCGGTGGCTCGAAGAAGTGAAAGATCCGGAGATACCTGTCCTATCCCTGGTGGACCTGGGTGTAATTACGAATGTAAATGTCGAAGGCATTCACGTCACCGTTGAAATGACACCCACTTTTGTGGGATGTCCTGCCATGGATTTCATGAAAAGTGAGGTCATCACCGTACTGAAAAAGTATGGAGTCGGCGATCCACAGGTGGATATCAATTTCAAGAGCGCCTGGAGTTCCGACAAGATTTCGGAGAAAGGCAAGGCATCCTTAAAGAAATTTGGATTAGCACCTCCCCCCTCCACAAAAGACATCCAGCTGGACCTCAACATCCTGGAACATTCGGTTTGTCCCCGGTGCAACGGCACCAACACTGAAATGAAATCTCCTTTTGGTCCCACACTGTGCCGGTCGCTTCACTATTGCTTTGATTGCCGGGAAGCGTTTGAGCAGTTTAAGCCAGTGTGAAAGCGAAACACCAGGAGACCATGATCAAACTATTCAAATACTTTCTCCTCTTTGTAGGCGCGATATTCCTCACCCTGGTCACCTACCTCGCCATAACCTTCCCTACCATCATGGCAGGAACGGCGGCAAAAGTGACTTGCTCTTGCGTGTATGGCATGGGTCGGTCATTTCAAAGTGTGCTCGAAAAAGAACTGACAGTTTTCCCGGGCATCAACAATGCAAAGTTCGAATTCATAGATTCCTCCACGGTGACCGCAAAAATTCTGTGGTCAACGCGAAAGGCAATTTATCGCAAGGGACTCGGATGCACACTCCTTTCAGAACGGACAGAGCAAGAAGTCAGGAATCAAACCCCTATCATGCCCGTCGAGCCTTTTGTTAACCAGGACACCATTCCATGGCCAATGGGGAACTTAAAAACAGTCCCCTTGCCTTCCGGCGTGAATTACGATGTGATAGAGGGCGCCATAAAGGACGCTTTTCAGGAGACAAATCCGGATAAACCCAAGAACACACTGGCTGTCGTGGTGGTGTACAAGGGAGAAATAATCGGTGAGAAGCTGGCTGATGGTTTTAACATAAATTCAAAGTTCATCGGCTGGTCCATGACGAAGAGTTTGACCAATGCGCTAGTCGGCGTGCTGATAAAAGATGGAAAGTTGAGTCTTGATCAGCCTGCACCCGTTGTTGAATGGCAAGGTGATGAAAGAAAAAAGATATTGATCACCGACCTGTTGCACAGCAGCAGTGGACTTGACTGGAATGAATCCTATTCTTTCCCCGGCCATTTCCATAATATGTTTACACACAGCGATGACAAGGGAGGATATGCCGCGGCCCAAAAGCTCAGCTATGAACCCAACACATTTTTTGAATACTCCAGCGGCACGGCCAACCTTCTTTCAAAAATCATCCGGCAAACCGTGGGTGATGGAGACTATCCCCGGTTTGCCTACGAAAAATTCTTTTACAAAGTCGGTATGTTCCATACCTTCATCGAACCCGATGCCTCAGGCACGTTTGTGGGTTCATCGTATGGATATGCCAGTGCCCGCGACTGGGCCAGGTTCGGACTCCTGTATCTGAACGACGGCATTTGGAATGGTGAAAGAATCCTTCCGGAAGGTTGGGTAAAATACTCATCGACACCAGCGCCTGCTGCTCCTATTGGTCAATACGGGGCACTCTTCTGGCTGAATGCCGGCGCCAAAGGTGATCCTGAAAAATGCTACCATCCGGGATTGCCCCATGATGAATATGGTGCGGAAGGATTTGAAGATCAATACATCTTCATTATTCCCTCCTATCAACTGGTGGTGGTACGCCTCGGTGTGAGCCACGATGGATTTGATATAACTGGGTTGACGCAGAAGATCATCAGTGCATTGCCTGAGACCGGCAACAAATAATTGAGGTGGGAGTCTTTGCCTTTAAGAAATTTTTCGTCTGTGATGATGCGTCGTCTATGAAAGTCGGAACCGATGCGGTGTTGCTCGGTGCCTGGACAAATGCAGGTGATGCCAAAACCATCCTTGATATCGGCACAGGTTCGGGAGTTATCGCACTCATGATGGCCCAACAAAGTTCTCCTGCGACGCAAATCGACGCTGTTGAATTGCAACTGGAAGATACCCTACAGGCCCGGATCAATGTTTTGAATTCTCCGTGGCCGCAAAAAATCTCCGTTACACGAGGAGCCATACAGGAATTTTTCCCGGAAAGGAAATATGATCTCATTGTTTGCAATCCTCCCTACTTTTCTAAAAGCCTTGTTCCTCCTCTAGAAAACAGGACAACAGCCAGGCATAGCAAGTCGTTGACTTTTGCTGAATTGATCAACGAAGTCCATAGGCTCATGGCACCGGAAGGGAAATTTTGCCTTATTGTTCCATCCGCCATGTCAGGGCAGTTCTCGCATGAAGCCGTCCTGTCCGGGCTGTTTCTTCAAAGGCAGACGCAGTTCTTTACCCGGCCCGGGAAACCAGCAGAAAGGTCGTTGATGGAGTTTGGATTTTTATCAGTGCTTCCAAAACCCGACGAACTTTACCTCTATGCGTCAGGAAATGAATGGACAGAAGAGTATCGCAACCTCACCCTTGATTTCTATCTGGACCGGTAGCAAAATGTTGCGTCATTTCTGTATTCTTGCATCGGTCGCCGATGAAATCAAAATTCATAATCACCCCACTGTTTGTCGCGTTACTGATCTCGGAAGGGTTTGCGCAACAGCCTGCCCTGCACATCAAGCGTGCTACCGGAAAGATAGTAGTAGACGCTGAGATGAATGAACAAGACTGGGAAGTCGCCGATGTGGCGAATCACTTCAAGCAGTATTTCCCGTTTGATTCTTCCTATGCAAAAGCGCCTACCGATGTGAGGATGACGTATGATGACCGGTTTATCTACGTCTTTGCCGTCATGTACAACCTCGGGCCGCGAAAATATGTCACCACTTCCCTGCGAAGGGATTTCAGCGGAGGGTTTATCGATGCCTTCAATGTAATCCTTGACACCTATCAGGATAGGACCAACGGATTTCAATTTGGTCTTACACCTTTTGGTGTGCAACGGGAGGGTTTGATCTCCAATGGAGGAGCGAATGATTCAGACCTTGGATTGAATTGGGATAACAAATGGTATTCAGAGACTAAAATACTGGAGGACCGCTGGGTTTGTGAATTGGCGATTCCATTCAAGACTTTGCGTTACAAGCACGGGTTGGATGCGTGGAACATAAACTTCTATCGTACCGACAGCAAGTACACCGAACGGTCTACCTGGGCCCCCATCTCCAGGGTATACCCGGTATTGAATCTCGCCACACTCCGGGAACTCCGTTGGGACCAGCCGTTGTCTCATCCCGGTGGGAACATTTCCATCATACCCTATGGGGCTGCAAAGTCCGAGCAAGACTTTGAAGCGGGTACGCCGGCACAGCGTCAGCCTGATCTTGGCGGGGATGCGAAGGTTGCTGTTGGCCCGGCACTGAACCTTGACCTTACGATAAACCCCGACTTCTCCCAGGTGGAAGTTGATCAGCAGGTTACCAACCTCAACAGGTTTGAAATCTTCTATCCGGAAAAGCGCCAGTTCTTTCTCGAAAACGGTGACTTGTTTGCCAATTTTGGTTACAGCAACATGCGCCCCTTCTTCTCGCGCCGAATCGGCGTGACGAGAGATCCTTCCACAGGCCAGAATATTCAAAACAAAATCTATGGCGGCGTGCGGTTGAGTGGCAAGATTAATAACAATTGGCGTATCGGGTTGATGAGCATGCAAGCCGCCGAGGATAAGTCCATCAACCTGCCTTCGATCAATTATACGGTTGCCGCAGTGCAGCGCAAACTGTTTTCACGTTCAAATGTCGCGTTGATGTTCATCAATAAACAAGCAATGAATGACACTGCCTTTAATCGTCTCATTGCCCTGGAGTACAACATGGCCTCCCGCGACAACCGATGGACAGGGAAAGCATTCTATCACCGTTCATTCGATCAGCGGAAAAAAGACAGTACCTACGCGGCATCTACTCAATTTACCTATCAGGTGCCAAACCTGGAGATCGATTTCCTCGCCCAGGATATCGGAGCAAATTATAACCCCGAGGTAGGCTACGCGCCCCGCACGCGGTTCAGAAGAGTTGCCCCCGAGATGTACTACAGTTTTTACCCCAAATCAAAGATCATCAACAACCACGGACCGGGCACAGACATTGATGTGATCTGGAATGACCTGTATGGAGTTACCGATTGGGATGCGAACCTGTGGTACAAAATAAATTTCCAGAATTCAGCACAGTTCTACATGCGCATCCGTCGCGACTATGGACTTGCCTTTTTTGCCTTTGATCCAACATTCCCTGCCGATCCTGCAAACGCTGTCAATCTGCCCGCAGGAACAGCGTATTACTGGAACTCTGTCATCCTCAACTACCAGTCCAATGCCAGAAAGAGATTTGCCTATGCCTTTCAGTCGAGACTGGGTGAATATTATAATGGTCACAGGCAAAACATCGATGGCTCCCTGAGTTACCGTATCCAGCCCTATGCCGTGCTGTCCATGAATTTCAGCTACAACAGGATCCGCTTGCCCCTGCCATACAACAGCGCAGACCTGGTCCTGCTCGGGCCGAAATTTGATTTCACTTTTTCCCGCAAACTGTTTTGGACCACCTATGTGCAATACAATAATCAGATCAACAACCTTAATATCAACTCACGGCTGCAATGGCGTTTTAAGCCAGTTTCTGATCTGTTCCTGGTGTATACCGACAACTATTTTGCCGAGGCCTCTTCCCATGACCAGATTTTCTATGTTGGTCAACCCAAGCTCAGGGCGCTGGTCCTCAAGCTCACCTACTGGATAAACCTGTGAGGGCTCTCCCCCATTTTGGGGGCCAATAACATTTCCTTAACAATTTTAAAAATCTATAAATCAACTACTTACAACATAGATAATATATGTTTAAACATACATATGATTTATCCGTTACATTTGGCAACCAAAAAAAAACAACTATGAAAAAAATCAACATGCTTGCAGGATTTATCCTGATCGCCGGGAGCGCCTTCTCCCAAACGTGGTCCGTTGACAAAGCACACGCTAAACTTGGCTTTGGCATTACACACATGATGCTTTCTGAAGTGGATGGCTCATTCAAGGCATTCGATGCTTCCGTTACGGCAAGCAAAGATGATCTCTCCGATGCTGTATTTGAAGTCTCCGCTGATGTGACGACCATCAATACCGACAACGACAACAGAGATGGCGATTTGAAAAGCGACAAGTATTTTGATGCGGCTAAATTTCCCAAACTTTCCTATAAGAGCACTTCGTTCAAAAAAGTGGAAGGAAACAAATATAAACTGACAGGCGATCTTACCATCAAGGGAATTACAAAACCGGTAGAATTTGATGTGGTCATGAATGGACCAGTTGAAAATCCAAAAAGCAAAAAGAAAATCATCGGACTCAAAGTAACCGGTTCCTTCAAGCGCACCGATTTTGGTATCGGTGGCCCAGGAGGTGCAATGCTCAGTGAAGATGTGCTGTTGATTGCCAACGGCGAATTCGTAAAGCAATAATCCGACTGTGAATTTTTAGATAGATAAGCCTTGTCTTCAGACGAGGCTTATCTATTTAGTACCTAAAAGGCACAGGTTGTTGCCTTTTTAAAAATGAAAATCGAACAAGAAATCAAACAGTCCAGGTTCAAAAGCCCGCATCAAAAGGTTGCCATCAACCTGATCTTCACGGCCAACTGGCTTGAGGCAAAGCAACAGGATTTCTTCAAACCTTTTGGGATCACTTCCTCCCAGTATAACATCCTCCGCATCTTGAGAGGGCAACGGCCGAATAAGATCTCAGGAGCTGAAATCAAATCAAGAATGCTGGACAGAAACTCGGATATTCCACGTCTGCTGGACCGGCTTATCCGGAAAAACCTGATTTCCAAGACACCCTGTCCCAACGACAAACGTGCAGCAGACATCGTGATCACCAAAGATGGTTTAGACGTGCTGGGCGAGATCGATTCCCACATTGACCTTTCAGAAAAAACAGCTATCCGCCTCAATAAAGACGAGGCAGCCCATTTAAGCGACTTATTGGATAAGTGCCGGGGCTAAGGCATAAAAAAACCCATCCACACGGGACGGGTCCTCTCTATTGGCAAGCAGAGAGTTAATACCTGTAATAGTCCGGCTTGAAAGGTCCATTGACCTCCACACCAATGTACTTGGCCTGCTCGGCTGAGAGTTCTTCCAATTCAACGCCAATCTTCTTCAAGTGGAGTCTCGCCACCTTCTCATCCAGGTGCTTGGGTAACATGTAGACTTTGCTCTCGTACTTACCGACATTGGTCCAGAGTTCTATCTGGGCCAGCGTCTGGTTCGTGAATGAGTTGGACATAACAAAAGAAGGGTGACCGGTAGCGCATCCCAGGTTAACAAGCCTGCCTTCCGCCAGAAGGATCACCTGGCGTCCGTTCTTCAATGTATACAAGTCAACCTGTGGCTTCACTTCATCCTTGGTTGCATTCTTGTTCAACCAGGCCACATCAATTTCATTGTCAAAGTGCCCAATGTTACACACAATGGCCTTGTCCTTCATTTTCTCAAAGTGTCTACCCATCACTATACCGTGGTTACCCGTGGCACTCACAACGATGTCAGCATCTTTTGCCACGTCATCCATCTTCTTTACAGCAAATCCATCCATGGCTGCCTGCAGTGCACAAATCGGATCGATTTCAGTAACAATCACCCGTGCTCCCGCACCCCGAAGCGATGCAGCTGAACCTTTTCCTACATCTCCATAGCCCGCAACAACAGCTACCTTGCCGGCCATCATCACATCGGTAGCCCGCCGTATGGCATCTACCAGTGATTCCTTGCAACCGTACTTATTGTCAAACTTGGATTTTGTTACAGAGTCGTTGATGTTGATGGCTGGCAAGGGAAGTTTGCCGTGGTTGGCACGCTCCATGAGTCGATGCACACCCGTCGTAGTCTCTTCTGAGATACCCCTGATACCCGCAATCAATTGGGGATTCCTGTCCAGCACCATGTTGGTGAGGTCGCCACCATCATCGAGGATCATGTTGAGCGGCTTGCCATCCTTAAATGCATATAAGGTCTGTTCAATGCACCAGTTAAACTCCTGCTCATTCATTCCCTTCCAGGCGAAAACCGGGATTCCTGCTTTGGCAATAGCGGCCGCCGCATGGTCTTGGGTTGAAAATATATTGCAAGAGGACCAGGATACTTCCGCTCCCAATGCCTTAAGGGTTTCAATCAGCACCGCAGTCTGTATGGTCATGTGCAGGCAGCCTGCAATCCGTGCGTCCTTGAGGGGTTTGGTCTGTCCAAATTCCTCGCGCAAGGCCATCAAGCCTGGCATTTCGGCTTCCGCCAATTTGATCTCTTTGCGGCCCCATTCGGCCAACGAAAGGTCTTTTACTTTATAGTTAAGTTTGTCGGCAACCATCTGTTTGTGTTTTTTCTTGTAATGAGGCGCAAATGTAACAAGAAGGTTTTGTAAAATAATGAAGGCTCCCGACTTTTGATTAACCCTTGTCGAACCTTTGTATTGGAAATTTGTTCCATCTGAAACGATTAAATAAGTGAAAAAACCAACAATACACATTGAAGTAGTCTCCGATGTGGTATGCCCATGGTGTTATATCGGCAAACGGCGGATGGAGACGGCCGTGGATCAATTGAAGGACCAATTTGACTTTGACATAACCTTTCTTCCGTTTGAACTCAATCCTGACTTGCCCCCGGAGGGAACAGATCAAAAAACCTATCTCACCAACAAGTTCGGAGGAGAAGAACGGTACCAACAAATAACCCGGCAAGTAACCGACGTGGCCAGGAAGGAAGGCCTCTCATTCGATTTTAGTAAACAAAAGGTATCGCCAAACACCCGCGATGCACATCGCATCATTTGGCTGGCAAAGCAGGAAGGAAGACAACTCGCCGTCAAGGAGGCCTTCATGAAAGCCTACTTTGAAAGCGGAATAGACCTTTCAAAAAGAGAAAATATTATTCAGGTAGCCGTGGAGGCAGGCCTTGAACGCAAACATGTCGCTCATTTGCTGGACTCGGACGAAGGTCTCACGGAAGTGACCCTCGCAGAACAAGTGAATCGCCAGCGAGGGATCAGTGGAGTACCCTTTTACATCATCAATAATAAATATGGTATTTCCGGTGCACAACCGGCAGAATTCTTCGTGAATGCATTCAAGCAGGCTTTAGAAAAAGTGGATTAAAAGAAATCTACTTCTTGTCCAGATCAGCTTCCTTGATGATTGAGGTCCACACACTGACTTTTCCCGCATCAGTTCTGGTCCAAACAGGTATAATTATTCCGTCGTTTGCTACAATGTTCATATAGGCCAGTTGCAATGGAATTTCAGTCGCTGTAAATGGCGTTTCACTGATTTTCGTTTCCTTGAACTTATTGCCTCCATCAAATGAATAAGCCAGGTACACATCCGTTTGAAGATCATCATACGCCCTCCTGTCATAGTAGACGATGTAGATATGTCCTGTCACCTGGTCTAAGGCCATGGTGGGCAAAAACTGATGCTTACCGGAAGCATCTTCGTTGATCCGGACCGGCTTGGTCCAACTGTCACCCCGGCTCGTAGATCGAACGAAAAAGATATCGGTATCCTCATCACTGTTCTGGTCGGCATAGACCACATACAGACTCCCATGTGTTTTGCCCTCGGTGTCATCAATCGTCAATACCGGTTTCCCTGTCGTTCGGGCAAAACCCGGAACTTTCATTGACCATCCCGCGTGCTGCTTGGCTATACCGATATCATTGCTTAGCCACATTTCACCACCGTCATAGGAACGGTCGAAGAAGATGATTCCCTGATTCGCCCAAACAGAATAGATACGGCCGTCCAACGCGATGGCGGGAACTGCACCCGAAGCGGTATTATCATCGTCCTGACAATCGCCAGGTGTCTGGCTCACCTGTACAGGCTTGGTCCATTTAGATCC
>JANYHW010000174.1 GCA_025358885.1 Cytophagales bacterium
TAGCAAAGAACCACCAATTCAGTCGTTATGGAGAAATTAGAGCACATTGGCATTGCCGTGAAGAACCTTGACAAGGCCAACCAGCTTTTCGCAAAGCTCCTCGGCAAGGAGCCCTATAAAATTGAGGATGTGCCACAAGAGGGAGTACGCACATCCTTTTTCGATGTGGGAGGAATTAAGATCGAGTTACTGGAGGCCACACGGGCAGATTCACCCATTGCCAATTTCATTGAGAAACGCGGAGAAGGGTTGCACCATTTGGCCTTTGCCACAGAGCGCATCGAAGACAAGATGAAAGAACTGTCGGATAAAGAGTTTAGGTTGCTTTCAGACAAACCAAAGCCCGGTGCGGATAACAAGATGATTGCCTTCCTGCACCCCAAGACCACAAACCACGTGTTGGTGGAACTTTGCCAGGAGAAGAAATCCTAAAACTTCGGTGCGTGTTTTGGATGCAAACCGTATTGGGTCTTGTTGTAGTAACGCCACTTTTCTTTTCCGATAGAAGTCTCCGAATAGGGCCTTGGCCCGCAGGCGGTGACCAAGATCAATAGGGCAATTGCCAGGATCACTTTGGTTTTCATAAAGGTGGATTTACTTCCGTGGATACGCACTTTGGACCCAAACGCCGGAATGTGCCGATATCCCTTTACTTTTGCCGGACCAACCACCGGAATGACCGGTAAATGACCGTTACCATGGAAGAAAAAAGGACAGAAATATCACAATTGGGTGAATTCGGCCTGATTGAAAGGATCCGCTCCAACTTTTCCCTTACACAACCTTCATCGCTCAAAGGCATTGGTGATGATGCCGCGGTGATCGACGCGGGTGATGATGTGATCCTGCTTTCCACCGACATGCTACTCGAGGGTGTACACTTTGATTTGTCCTATATGCCGTTGCAGCATCTTGGATACAAGGCCGTGACGGCGAATGTGTCCGACATCGCGGCCATGAATGGCAAGCCCGAACAGATTGTGGTGGGACTTGCGATCAGCAACCGGTTTTCCGTGGAAGCCGTGGATGAATTGTACAAAGGCATTCGCGCAGCCTGTGACAATTACAAAGTTGACCTGGTGGGCGGCGACACCACGGCCTCTGCCTCCGGACTGGTGATCTCCATCAGCGTACTCGGCAGAACCCGGAAAGGAAACGAAGTGTACCGCCGTGGCGCCAAAGACAAAGACATCATCTGTGTGACCGGCGACCTGGGAGGTGCTTACATCGGCTTGCAAATTCTTGAGCGCGAGAAGGCCGTGTATCTCACCAACCCCGACATGCAGCCGGAGCTTGACAAATATGAATATTGTGTGCGCCGCCAGTTGAAGCCGGAGGCGCGGATGGATATAATTTACGAACTGGCGGATGCGGGCATTCGTCCTACTGCCATGATCGATGTTTCGGATGGATTGGCATCGGAGCTTTTCCACCTGGCTAAACATTCAGGCGTGGGCGTTCGCATCTTTGAAGAGAAGATTCCCATTGACGAGCAGGCGTACACCACGGCCGTGGAATTCAAACTCGATCCGTTTACCGCGGCGCTGAACGGCGGCGAGGACTATGAATTACTTTTCACGATCAACCAGGCTGACTTTGAGAAAATCAAGAATCACGAGGACATTCACTTTATCGGGTACGTGCATCCCGATCCGAAGCAGAACGTGCTCATTACCAAGAATGGGAATGTGGTGCCGTTAAAGGCGCAGGGGTGGGAACATTTTTAGAGAGCAATGCTGGGTGTTGAATCCTGGAGGTTAAATGGGTGAGGAGTGGGTGCTGCGCTTTTCAATGGAATTTCATAACCGGTTAAATCCGGATTTATCCGGGTTGTACTACGGCTACATGGGGAAGATTCAAAAACAGGTGTCAGGAGAGATTTTTCCGCCTTGCTTGAAAAAATATCAGCAATACGTATATTCCCTGAACAATAGCATGGTAAGCGCAATGCGCTTACTCGGTTGTCGCCGGCAAGCCACCCAGCTCCGTGGACAGGGACGTTGAAACCGATTAAGATTCGGCAAAAAAGACATTTTTGCAAGTTTCCCTTTCGGACAACTTTTCTTATATTTGCTACGTGGACAATAAGAAGAAACAGCGGACGATTATTTTCTATAAAAACTATTTTGACGACTTCTTCAGAGAACAAAAGCAAAAGGTAAAGGATAAAATTATCTGGACTTTTGACCTAATTGAAGGACTTCAAAGAGTTCCTGAAACCTATTTAAAGCATCTTGAGAACACGGACGGACTGTTTGAAATCCGTATTCAACAAGGGAGCGACATTTTTCGAATATTCTGTTTCTTCGACCAGGGACAGTTGGTTGTTTTAGCCAATGGATTTCAAAAGAAAACACAAAAGACGCCCAAAAAGGAAATTGAGAAAGCACTTAAAATAAAGGAGGAGTATGAAAGCGAAAAAAAGTAACATCACGACACTTGACCAATTTAAGGACAAGCATTACGGAAAAAAAGGAACTGTCAAACGTGACAAGCTTGAAGCAGGTTATGAGAACTTTAAAATCGGAGTCCTTCTGCATGAAGCTCGACTTGAAAAGGGATTGACTCAAGAAGAGCTTGCGGAGAAAGTTGGGACAACGAAATCATATATTTCAAAGATTGAGAATAATATCAAAGAAGCACGAATCTCGACACTTCAAAAGATAATCGAACTTGGACTTGGTGGACATTTGGAATTATCCATTAAGCTTTGACTTGTTGATAATAAATTGATTAGGTGGCCAGCCGGCAACAATGTGTATAAAAACATAGCGCTGGTTCTGCGGAACACTTGCGCCAGTTAATAGCAGCAATGCCCCGGAAACATACGTCATGGCTGGGTTAATGCCTTGCAGCATTTCAGGCAAAGGGCGAGGGCGGGTCATACCCCAGTCGCCTCGCACAAAGCTGTACAGGGCCAGTTCAGTGATGGCCAACATGTACATCGTCCGGCCGACAGGGAATAGATTATTCATTCTGAGGATTTTCTTTAAAGGTAGCCTGATTGCCGAACGGTGATGCTAACCCATTATATGTTATATATTCTTTGTTGGCAGGTGCTTGCCTTGAGGTAAGTGGATCCTTCGGAAGTAAG
>JANYHW010000230.1 GCA_025358885.1 Cytophagales bacterium
GTACGAATCGGTTCGTGTGGAACATGCGTTATCCTGATGCGGAGGGCTTCGACGGCTTGATCATGTGGGCTGGTTCACTCACCGGACCCAAGGCCGTTCCCGGCAATTATAAGGCGAAGCTAACTGTCAATGGAAAGTCACAAGAAGTGGATTTTGAGATTCTGAAAGATCCCCGGACGAGCGGTACCCTTGCAGACATTCAACAGCAATTTGACTTCCTGATCTCGGTGAGAGACAAACTCTCGGAAACAAATCTGGCCGTGAAGAGAATCAGGACTACCAGGGATCAAATCACCCGTGTGACGGAACCCATGAAAGGGAAAGACGATATGAAAGATGTGAATGACATGGCAAAATCAATACTCGATGATTTGAAAAAGATTGAGGAATCCCTCTATCAAACCAAGAACAAGAGCGGTCAGGACCCTTTGAATTACCCGGTAAGGTTGAATAATAAACTGGCGGCGCTTGGCGGTGAGGCCGACGGAGGTGACTACAAACCCACGGGCCAGGTGAAAGCTGTTCAGCAGGAAATTGTGGGTAAGATTGATGATCAACTTCACCAGCTCAATACCGTCTTCAAGGATAAGATTCCGAAGTTCAATGAACTTATAAAGCAGAAGCAGGTAAATCCGGTGACACTCCCGGATGTGTTTTAACAATGAACAATTCAAATCAGGCCTCCCACAGGCCTGATTTCATTTTCGCCCGATCACATAGTATAGAATTGGCCCCAAAACCGGAAGAAAGATCACCGCGACGATCCAAAGCACTTTCTTTTCCATATCCTTGGAACCCTTGAGGATGTCCATGACCACCAGCACGTCAATAACGACGATGATAACATAAATCAGCATGCTCATATAGTGTAAGGTTAGTTGGTACCCAGGATCTTGAACAATTCATCCAGGTTCGGCGTGATGATAATTTCCGTCCGTCGGTTTTTTTGTTTATTTTGATCAGATGAGTTAGCCACCAGGGGCGAGTACTCTCCTTTCCCCGAGGCAGTGATTTGACTGGCAGATACTCCAGCATTGGTGAGTATTTTGGTGATCGATGTGGCCCTCATCACGCTAAGGTCCCAGTTGTCCTGCATATAGGTTGATTTCTTTCCAATGGGCACATTGTCTGTATGTCCTTCCACCATAATCTGAATATCTTTCTGGTCCTTGATTGCTTTTGCAAGTTGTTGAAGTGCTGTAACTCCCTTTGAGTCCACATTGATGCTTCCGGAGCCGAACAGGAGCTGCTCTGCCAGGGACACATAGACCTTGCCATTCTTCACGTTTACCGTCAGGTCATTTTCCTTAAAATTCAGCAGTGCATTGCTGATCTTGTTCTTAAGATCTTGTACCGCTTTGTCTTTATTGGAAAGGATTTGTTCCAATTCCTTTACTTTATGTTCACGTTCCATCAAACTCGTACCCAAAGAGTCATTCAGCTTTCGAGTTCGATCCAGATTCTCCTGGATAGCAAACAACTGTTCCTTCTGCTGGGCAAGGTCACGGTTGAGTTTCCCGCTGTTGTTCAACAAGTTCTTGTAGTAGGCGTTCAACTGGTCGTACTCTTTGTTCAGGTCTGTGAGCTTCTGACCTGTGCTTCTCTTCATCTCGCCGAGTGAGGTTGTGTCTTCCTTCAGTTTGGCAAGCTTCCCGTCAAGGTCCTTGAGCTGGGCATTGGCTTTGTCCAATTGGTCGGCCTTGTCGGCCAACTCACCCTCAGTTTTAACTTTCTGGGCCAGCATGTCATCATATTTCCTCTTGGTGACTATACACGATGACAGGACCAAGAGCATCAAAAGGAGGGAAAGTTTAAAAAATCTCTTCATAAGAGTGTTTGGTGTTAATTTCCATACGAAAGTATGCGTTTGAAATCGATCATCCAAAGTCTCCTATTTTGCAAAACTCACTAGCTTTGTTTCACTCCTTATCATCACTTCATCAAAAAACAACTTTATATGGAAGGCATGCTCAAACCCGGTTCATTCAAAGAAAAAACAATTGTAATCACCGGTGGAGGTACGGGTTTGGGACGGTCCATGGGGAAATATCTGCTTGAACTTGGCGCCAATATCGTCATCACCAGCAGAAAGAAAGAAGTCATCGACAAGGCGGCCCAAGAACTGATGAAGGAGACCGGCGGAAGAGTCCTTGCCGTGCCATGCGATGTGCGGAAATATGAAGAGATCGAACAGTTGCTCATAGTCACACAAAAGGAATTTGGACAAATTCATGGGGTTCTCAATAACGCGGCAGGAAATTTTATCAGTCCGACGGAACGACTATCGCATCGTGCTTTCGACATTGTGGTGGACATTGTCCTGAAAGGAACCTATTATATGACCCTTGCCGCCGGGAAGAACTGGATTACAAAGAAACAACCCGGAACATTCCTGAATATTGTCACAACTTATGCGTGGACAGGTTCAGGGTATGTAGTTCCTTCTGCCTGCGGAAAAGCAGGCGTGCTTGCCCTCACTCGGTCACTCGCCGTAGAATGGGCGAAGTATAATATTCGAAGCAATGCCATAGCACCAGGTCCTTTTCCCACAGAAGGTGCATGGAGCAGGTTGTTACCTGGCGAGCTGGCCAGTAAGTTCGATCCAGCCAAACGCATTCCATTGAAAAGGGTTGGTGAGCATCAGGAATTGGCCAATCTCGCCGCTTATCTTCTTTCAGATTATTCAGCGTATGTTACTGGAGAAGTGGTAACGATCGACGGTGGTGAATGGCTCAGAAATGGAGGTGAATTCAGTCACCTCGAAGATGTGACTACGGACATGTGGGATGCATTTGAAAAAATGAGGAAATGATTTCAAAAACGGACCGCGAACGCAAAGGCTGCATATGCATGCGATGCCCCGCCGATCATGTCATTGGACAGGTGATACAGTGTTATGCTCCATGAAATATCGTGCTTAGAGTACATTAACCCGTACTTATTCTGAAATAGCCAGGGTTGCACCTTGGCAGGTATGGGACTTTTGTTGCCAGGAAACAGACTTCCTTCTATGAAGATGTTTGTCATCACGTAGTTGATTCCAAGGCCGCCGAAAAAAAAGAATTCAAATGGCCTTTCCAGACCTTTCTTGCGCGTGTCCCAGCTCAGGCGGCTGTTGGTGTACACTGAATTGCCAATATCATTGAATTGCGCCAGTCGCAAGGTGAACTCCTGAGAGATCTTGTTGCTTCCAGTTCCCATTTGCGCCGAAGACTGGCTGATGATGTCCACTTCTTCCAGCAGCCTCCAATTTTGAAACCTCGCATAAGAAACATTCGCCACCACCTCATTGGGGATTTGATATTCCCAACCCTTGGGCTGATCATAGTGAGTCAATTGGTGGAGTTTTTTTTGCAACTCCTCCATCCCTGACATAGGTCCGACAAGCCCCATCTCAAACTGGTACTGATTACTGCTGCGCATGGAGGGGAAATTGGAAAATGAAATGCTTCCAAAATTCCAGCCTGCATACGGACGATCCATATTTTTTGGATTTGTTTCATGAATATCAAAGGGTGTAAAAATTTTGAACCCATAGTTATACTCCACGATGATTTTTGAAGAGTCAACCGGTGTGTGGGTCTTGAACAACCGGTAGGCATGAGATGTGGGCTCAAGCAATCGCCTGTAAATGAAATTCTGTCCGGCGGTGTAATAGTAGTCCTCGAAGAAAAGGATATCGTTGTCCAGTGTAGCGCTTACCTCACGACTGTAAAAGGGTTTGCGCGATTGTGCATACACGCACATGTTACCTATCGCTTGCATCAGCAGGAGCAAAATACATAGTTTCGAAGAAGTATGATCGAACATGGTGCCGCAATAGGGGGTAGTGAATATCGGATGTCTGAAAACAAAACTACCGGCGCAGAGCTGCCAAAACTAGAAATTTAAGGTGGTTATCCAATTCTCGCTATCTTTCATGGAATGACAACCTATCACTTTCCTCCAGGATATTCCTTCTTCGGCACCTACCAACGTACGTTGAAGGTAGTGCGCGATCCGCTCAAAACGATGGGCGAAAGTGTGGAGAAGTTTGGGGATTCATATTCCGTCTCATCCGGAATTTCCGGCCGCATGATTCTGACGCAGGATCCAGAGTTCATTGATTATGTTCTCAGAAAGAACCAGAAGAACTACAGTAAATCAAGGATGGTTACGGAGAAACTTGGCCGATTCATCGGTAATGGTTTGCTCACCTCTAACGGAGCCTATTGGCTACGCCAGCGTCGTCTGATCCAGCCTGGTTTTCACATTCAGAAAATTCAGGGTTTGTATGGAATCATGAAACAGACCATCGATGACTTTCTCCGAGATTTCCCAACCGGGGACCAAGTCGATATATATCCGTTGATGAATCGCCTGGCATTTAATGTTGTGGTGAACACGTTGTTTGATATTGATTTGCCGTCAGAATCAATCAAGGTTTTAAGCCGGTTCATCAGTGAGGTCCAGGAATTTGTTATCACTGACATTCGGCAGCCACATAAAAGCTGGTGGTTCCAGCTATCCGGAGAAGTGGCAAAGAATAAAAGGAAGGCTGAGCATACCCGCGAAATACTACGAAATATTATTCATCAGCGGCAGGCTTCCGGCACAAAATTCAACGACTTGCTGGATATGCTTCTTGACGCACGCTATGAAGATACGGGGGAAGCCATGAGTGAGGAACAAATCCTGGATGAAATTCTGATCCTCTTTATCGCAGGCCATGAAACGACAGGCAATACATTGACTTGGACCTTGTCTTTGCTTGCCAGTCACCCCGAGGAATTGAACAAATTGCTGGAGGCCACCAGGAACAGCAGTATTCAGGAGACCGTCACCAATGCCCGGCTCCTGGCCGTGATCAATGAAAGCATGCGTTTGTATCCGCCGGCATGGGTCAGTGATCGCGTTGCCCTGGAAGATGATTCATTTAATGGTTTTTCTTTTCCCAGGGGCACCATCATTGCATTATACTACTATGGATTACACCGTAGCAAGCGCTATTGGAAACATCCCGAGTCGTACAATCCAACCCGCTTTCTCACAGATGAAGGGGACAAAGAAAGGAGCAAGATTTTCTTTCCGTTCGGTGGTGGCCCGAGGTTATGTATCGGGAATAATTTTGCCATGGCTGAGATGGCATTATTTATTCATTCGTTTGTTCACAATTTTGATTTGCATCCCACTCCTGTTGTTCCGGTTGCTGTACCCTTGATTACGCTAAGGCCAAAAGGGGTTGTGTTGAAGGTTGAACGGAGAAAATGACTTTGATTGGTTTGCGCCAACGTGACTGCCATTTGCAGGAGGGCAGGCAGGCTCGGTCCCGATAGTTATCGCGATTACTCCAGTACTCCCGATAGCTATCGGGACGCGGGCGGGATTAACGACTCTGTTCGGTCCCGATGGCCATCGGGAGGGAAGAGGGTTCCTCCTTCTGCTTGCAGGACAAAAAAAAGAGCCCTCTTGCGAAGGGCTCTTTTAT
>JANYHW010000005.1 GCA_025358885.1 Cytophagales bacterium
GAACCTGAATCTTACAACGTTCCTTATTGGTATCCTTGTCATGCTCTACACGGTGGGCGGAGGTACCAAAGCCGTAAGTCTTACTCAGAAATATCAGCTCACCATCATCATGACGGGAAAGATAGCGTCCCACTTGTGACTGGTCTGCTCCAAAGTAAGACAAGAAGAGGAACAGTCCTCCGATCAGGCCCGACCAAATGTTGTACCTGTCGGATAAATCAAAAGACATGTTGATCAGGTTAAGCTTGCCCATTTCTCCGGCCAATTGAAATGTATTTCCAAATGAAATTCCATCCGGGAGCATAGAAAAAGCAATAAGACCTGCCGCAATCATTCCCGTCATGATGATGGTGAGCTGATATTTCTGAGTAAGACTTACGGCTTTGGTACCTCCGCCCACCGTGTAGAGCATGACAAGGATACCAATAAGGAACGTTGTAAGATTCAGGTTCCATCCAAGGATGGTGGATAATATCAATGAGGGTGCATAGAGAGTAATACCTACCGAAATGCCCCTCAGCATCAGAAAATAAAATGCAGCAAGAGTCCGGGTTTTAAGATCAAAACGGGTTTCCAGATATTCATAGGCTGTAAAAACCTTGAGCTTATGGTACAGGGGAACGGCCGTAACAGAAAGAATGATCATGGCCAGGGGTAACCCAAAATAAAATTGAAGGAACCGCATCCCATCTTCGTAAGCCTGGCCGGTGGTCGAAAGAAAGGTGATTGCACTTGCCTGTGTCGCCATGATTGAAAGGCATACGGTCCACCAGGGAAGGCTCTTGTTGCCCAAAAGATAGCCCTCCATGTTCTTGGCACCACGCGTTTTCCATGCACCGTATAATACGATCAGGATCAGTGTACCAAACAGTACAATCCAGTCAAAGGCGTTCATGAAAAGGAAAAGGTGATAATGGAATAGATGAGGACCTGGATGACCAGGACGATAATAACAATCCAATACCAGCCACTCCATCGTTGGAACACAGGAGGTTTTTCATTCTCAGAGGATTCCATTCTACTTCAGGGATTTCACCTTTTGGTTTTGAGGCTTTGCAGATTTCCCCAACGAGGCAAGATTGGCAAATAACTTGTAGGCTCCCGATACTCCTTCCGGCAATTCCCGGAAAAATGAAAGGCCGGTATACACGTAGTTGCCTTCTCCATATTTTCCAATCAACAGACTTCCGTCTTTGGCAGATTCGCCTGTGTCATTCATGGAGAGCAGGGCTTCATAGCTGGGATCCCATTTATCCGGAAAATACAATCCACGCTCCTGCACCCATCCGGAAAAATCACTCGCACTGATCTTATTCGGGCTGTTAAATGCCGGATGGTCCGGCTTCAAAATTCTCACTTCACTATTTTCTTCTGTTACCCTATCCCTGGAGATTTTCAGGGGAAAAGGAGAGAAATTATCCACTTCCAGGTCGTTGCTTGTATTGTATTGAACGACCATGGTCCCGCCTTTCTTCACATATTCCAGCAGATCGGCCATATAATACTTTATTCTTTCATTGGTATTCAATGCGCGCACACCGAGAATTACTGCATCGAGTTTTTGAAGGTTAGCCGGAGTCACCTCGTCGTCCTTCATTTCCCAGACTTCATAACCGATATTTCGCAACGCATCCGGAATGCCGTCGCCGGCTCCAGGGATGTAGCCGATGAGTTGGCCTTCCCGTTTGATGTCCATCCGCACAACATTCGCTTTTGATTCCGGCAACAAAGTCTGGAATGGGATGTGATCATAGGCAATGGTCTTTACTGCCCATGAATACGATTTCCCATTCACGTCTGCCACCGCCCTGATAGCAAAAGTTCCTTCCGTGGAAGTAGGATAAACCTTGAATTCCAGCTTTTTTTCCTCTCCCCTTTTCGAAAGTTCTACTGTAACAAAGGCGGGTTCCGATTTCCATCCAGGGGGCATATTTAATTTGATGGTACTTGTCAATTTGCTCCCGGAGGCTGACTTCACAAGTACACCTACCGTCTTGGGCTCGGTGTCCTTGAACACATACACCTGCTGGGATAAATTGACAAATAGCGGTGGTACAATTTCAAATGGTCGGAACAGCTCACCCTTCACTGGATCGGTCCATTTGTAAATTAACGGCGTGGTAAGATCAATTTTCTCACCGTTGACTTCGATCACAAAATCGATCAGCACGGCGGGTCCATTTTCCGGCTTGCCTACAAAGGAAGCGCCAGGTACCTTAAAAATACCTTGTGAATGCTCCTGCCTTAGCCAGTACGGATCTGAATAGGTGCTGGAGGAACTTAGATTCTTTTTCGTCTTGAAACTATAAAGCTTATTAAACTGAAGTTCTGAGCGTAGGATTGAGTCTATCCCAAGAGTTGGACTCTTGATTTCAACCAATGTCATCGTGGCCGGAGAACGATTGACAAACTCAAATGAACTAACTACTGACTCGCCTGGTGCAACCCAGGGCTGATCACCGGCAACCTCAAAGAACAAGCCAGCACAGTCCTGAATCAATTCATTTACATCTTCAAGCTTCCTCTCTTTCCAAACAGATGGAGAGAGGCTTTGGATTTGCTTACGCACCTGGAGCAGCACAGGGATAGATGCTGAAGGTATTTCAGGATTGTAAGACTTGACCACTTGGTCAACCAAAGGCTGAACTTTCTCTCCACCTTTCACCCGCGTCCAGGTCGTATTGATGCCATCAAACAAATCTTTGTCAGCTTTTTCCCCTTTGGCAAACTCAAAAAACTCCTGTGAGTCCCCTCTCCTTCCGGCACTGCCAAATCCCTGGCTCTTGTGCTGAGAGCGGCTTTCTGCGGCTATCTCGGAATAAGATTTGCCAAGCAAGGTATTGTAGGTACCCATGTTTACAGCCACAACGCCGGGCGTACTCTCGTTGATGGTTTGATTCCACCAGCGGCCTGTGTTGGTATATAATCTTTTCGCTTGCCACGTGCCAAATTCCTTGACTTGTTCGGGGAGATAATCCGCCCGGTTGGTCAGGTCGAAGGCTTCTTGTGCAAGCACCGCCGATGCTGTGTGTTGACCGTGTCCCGCCCGTTCATCAGGCGGAAACCGGGTAAGGATGATATCCGGTTTGAACTGACGCATGATCCGCACCACGTCCGAGAGAATCTCCTCCTTGCCCCAGATGGCAAAGGTCTCTGCCGCATTCTTCGAAAAGCCAAAATCATTGGCACGGGTGAAGAACTGCATGCCACCATCCAGTTTGCGAGCCGACAGGAGTTCCTGGGTGCGTATCAAGCCAAGTTGATCTCTTATTTCAGGACCGATCAGGTTTTGACCTCCGTCGCCACGGGTCATAGATAGATAAGCTGCTGCGGCCAGGCGGTCATTGGCCATGAATGTAATGGCACGGGTATTTTCGTCGTCAGGATGGGCTGCCACATAGAGGACTGAGGCAAGGACATTCAATTTTTTCAATTTCAATTGAATGGCCGCTGCGTCGGCTTGCCGGTTCTGCGCAAGAGAAAGTTGACTTACCGTCAATAGAATAAGGAGAAAAAATGTCTTTAGCATAGACGAGCGTTTACGAAAAAAAAGAATGTTAGTTACCAATTGTGGGTGAACGGTACGCCTCAAAGAAAGTCAAAAAAACAGACCAAGTAAACGAATCATTACACTTCAATTGTCTACACAATCGGTAGACAAAATCAGAACTTGCCTCTTATTTCACCATTCACCATAAAAGTGCCATCCTCTTCGATAGTCAGATGAATTTTGCTCACCTCTTTTTTCTGATTCGATAGGAAATACACGAAGTATTCATGCGGACTTATGCGGTCTTTCATATCAACGGTAAAGCCGAGGTCCATCGGAAAAACCCTGCTGATTTCTGCCTTTCTGGAAATGATTACTTCGCCGGCTCCATCCACAGCTCTTATTCTCACCTCATCAGTATTGAGCTTGAGCACGGTGAGGTTAACAATAAGATAAGGCAATGGACCACCACCGTACTTAAGCTTGTCAAAATCATCGCGGTTTCCTTCTGGCTCAAAAGTGGAGGCGTTAGATGCCTGGCGTTGCTTGAATTTGAAATCAAGGTCCAGTTGAAATTCCTCCTTGGCCTTGAAAGGAACATCAGATTGGGAGAAGCCAAAAAGTGCAATTAATAAGATCAGCAACTTAAGCATATGCAATTCTGATGCAAGTTATCGACTCGGGCTCACAAGCCAATCTCAATGACCTAGGGACGGGTGATTGAAATCGCCTTCAACGTCTTGGTCGTCCCCCATGGAAAGGTATATTCGCCATCAGGTACGTTGATTCGGTTGAAGTCACTACTCACGGAACCATTGGTAAAGAGAATATAATACGGATACACTGCCTTAGCATCATTCGCATTGATTCGGATTGAGCCAATGAGAGGAAGCGCCACACCGGAAATCTGCTTTTCTGCATTATATGCAGTGCCATCAATCTTCATCGTCTGATTTTGAATATCCAATGATCCGGTTGAAGTCTTTACAAGGTCAAATGTCACGACGATTTTTCCGTCAGAGGTAGTATAGGCCCATTTGCCCTCGGCAGAACTTGGACCGGAACTGCTCTTGCTACAACCACCCGATACGGCCAACAGGGCAAGAAAGAATAGTAAAGTCTTAAGGATCTGCATTGCATTCAAAGGTAGCAAAGGTGAAGGAGATTTAATATGGATCAGGAGGTATTAGCTATTGGCTTTTAGTTGTTCGCACCACACTTTTAGTTTGAGCTTCTAATTTGTGGCGTCATCAAAAACATGATCCCATCCAACCAATCAGGTTATCTATGAAAGGTTGAGGACGGACTTGAATGCCGTTCATGTCGCCGATAAAAAATACCTGGCTCTTTTTGTAGTGCACAATGCCCATCACGGGTGGTGCCAAAGGTTCATCCGTGTCTTTTGTGTTGTTGAAATTCAGGTCACCATAATCTGAAGGCCCCAGCCAGCCGAGGATGGTAATGTTCGGGTTCTGGTTTCCATTGGTCAGGATGGAACCTGCATTGTAGTCGATCGTGGTCAGGTTTGCTGTTATCTTGTGCACCCCGAAGGTGGTCACCTTACCAAAGGCAACGCCTTCCATTTTCAATCCAAGCAGGTCACCCAGTTCATCGATGGGATCATATTGTTTGTGATCTGTAAAAAACACAAGGTTCATGCCGCGGTCGATCAACTTTGTGTAAACATTCAGCTCTTTGGTCGTGTAAGCCTCGAATCCGCCGGCCCTGATCACCACAAAGTGACCGAAAAACATTTCCTCGGTCAATTCCTTTCCCCTTCCCAATTCAGTCACTTCCAGTCCCTTGTTTCGTAACATATCCGCGAAGGCCTTTCCCTGGTGTACTGCAGATGCATCAAAGCCCGTGGCCTCAGATTGCGGATACCACCAAACACCGCCGTCATGCGATGCATCAATGACCACCCGGCATCCGAGGGGCGTGACTGTAACTGTCCACTGAGTTGAACCATTGGCTGGGTCCTTCAAATCATATGTAACAGGTTTAGAAAAATCGACAACGGTGCTACCGGATACTTGTGCTACATTTTTTATATAGGCAGTGTAACCCGCGGGAATTGTAAACTGTGGAGTCAGCTTGGTTACGTCGGTACCGTGGTCCACCTCCAGCTTTACCTGGTTGGAAGTTGATGTAACGGAGGTGGGTAAAGTTTGAGCATTGGTTGAGAAGGTTAGAAATAATGCACCAGGATTATTGCCCGTAATCCCATTGGGACTTACCGACTCACTGTGACAAGCCAACAGGAGTATGAACAACAGCATCGGTGCCATCCATTGTGAAATGGGAATTGACCGAAAATAGTGCACTTGTCTTCTCAGATGAAAAATTGCCTTCCGCATAGTCAAAGATTACCCCTAAAACTAAACTAAATTTGTGCGTACCAGGTTTGATCCTGTGCAACTAGTCCTACTTTGTCAAGTTAAAAAAAGAGGGTGAAGAATAAACATTTGACGGCTCAGAATGCTTAACTTCACCCTTGTAATAAAGCAACCAAATATAGCTGTTCTCAAAAGGGACGGCCAAAAAAAATGACTCTTTTT
>JANYHW010000112.1 GCA_025358885.1 Cytophagales bacterium
TCTCTGTACGTGAATTTATCCAGGAAGATCCGCACCTCACGGCCCGAATAGACTTACTCATCGAACCGGTGTTGAACCTGGAAAGCAAGGAAGTGAATGCCCTGGTGCAATCTCTAAAAGATGCCGCTTCAAAAATACTTCGCTTGAACCCGGAGATTCCACAGGAAGCGCAAGTGGCCCTGGACAATATTCAAAGCACTTCATTCCTCATTCATTTTCTCGCCTCCAACCTGAACGTCGATGTGGCAGAGAAGCAAAAGATTCTTGAAACTTCAAACATCATCGACCGGGGTACTTTGCTGCTCCAATACATGCTGAAGGAGATTCAAATGCTCGAGATCAAGAATGAGATTCACAAGAAAGTACACACAGACATTGACCAGCAACAGCGAGATTATTTTCTGCGTCAGCAGATAAAAGTCCTGCAGGACGAGTTGGGATATGATGGTCCGGACAAGGAAATAGAAAAATTGCGCAAACGGGGACTTGACAAAAAGTGGCCGAAGGCAGCCGCAGATCATTTCAATAAAGAACTGGACAAGCTTCAACGGATGAACCCGCAGGCCGCTGAGTTTCCGGTATCCATGAATTATGTGGAGTTGATGCTGGATCTGCCATGGGAAGACTACACCCACGACGATTTTGATCTTAAACGGGCTACAAAAATTCTTGATAAGGATCACTTTGGTCTCGAGAAGGTAAAGAACCGGATCCTTGAATATCTGGCGGTATTGAAATTGAAGCAGGATATGAAAGGCCCGATACTTTGCTTGTACGGACCTCCCGGTGTTGGTAAAACTTCCCTTGGTAAATCCATCGCGAAGTCATTGCAGAGAAACTATGTCAGGGTTTCCCTCGGCGGTGTTCATGACGAAGCGGAGATCAGGGGACATCGTAAAACGTATATCGGTGCCATGCCGGGCAAGATCATTCAGAATATAAAGAAGGCGAAATCCTCAAATCCTGTATTCGTCCTTGATGAGATCGACAAGATCCGCACCGATTTCCGCGGTGATCCTTCGTCCGCGCTGCTCGAGGTACTCGATCCCGAACAGAATAATTCATTCAACGACAACTACCTGGAAGTGGAGTATGACTTGTCCAAGGTTCTCTTTATTGCAACGGCCAATTCATTGGACACCATACAACCTGCCTTGCGCGACCGAATGGAAGTAATTGAGATCACCGGGTATACAGTGGAGGAAAAGTTACAGATAGCCATTAAGCACCTCGTGCCAAAGCAATTGAAGGAACATGGCCTGCAAACCGCCGACATCAAGTTCTCAAAAGATTCGATCCTCAAGATTATTGAGCATTATACGCGGGAGTCGGGGGTAAGGAGTCTTGAAAGAAAGATTGGATCTGTGGTGCGCAGCGTTGCGAAGAATGTGGCCATGGAAGAAAAGGCCGAAAAGGAGATTACCGATAAGTATGTAGTGAAAGTGCTTGGTTCGGAAGTCTTTGATGAGGAGCTGTATCAGGATAATGAAACCGCAGGTGTCGTCACCGGTCTTGCGTGGACACAGGTGGGTGGTGACATTCTTTTTGTAGAATCCAGCGTGAGTCGCGGCAAAGGCCAACTCACCTTGTCGGGCCAGCTCGGCGACGTAATGAAAGAATCAGCGATGGCTGCCCTTTCATATTTAAAATCCAATGCGGAGAGTTTGGGAATAGACCACCGTGTATTTCAGCAATATGATTTACATGTACATGTTCCTGCTGGCGCTGTTCCAAAGGACGGCCCTTCCGCCGGCATAACGATGCTGACATCCCTCGCGTCCATTTTTACACAGCGAAAAGTAAAATCCAAGCTGGCAATGACAGGGGAGATCACCCTCCGGGGTAAGGTACTGCCCGTAGGTGGTATCAAGGAGAAAATTCTTGCTGCCAAGCGAAGTGGCATTAGGGAAATCGTGCTCAGTACCAAGAACCGCAAAGACATTGAAGAAATTGAAAAGCACTATCTCAAAGGACTTACGTTCCACTATGTGACCACCGTCGAGGAAGTCCTCAAGATCGCCTTGCTGAAAGAAAAGGTGAAGAGACCGGTGGAGTTCACCTTGACAGACGAGAAGCGGAACTAACCCTCTTTGTAATCGCTTATTTTTTTCTCTTGTAGAAATTGATCGATACGGGATTGTTGTCGATAATCTCACTGGTTGTAAAGTAACCCGAGCCATCATTGGCCCAGCCAATGGATTCACCCTTCGGCTCGGGAACATAGGGAGCACGTTGAGGTACAGTTTGCAGAAGATCGGAGATGGATTCAATTGATTTTTTGCGCCAGTATAATATCAATGCATAATTCTTTATAAGGACCTCATTGCCGTCCTGCGAAATGTCGGCAGCAGTAACGTCGGAAATTGGCAAAGAACCCAGTTTGACAATCGTAAACATTTTATCCATGATTTGTGGATAACGGGCCACATAAATGACGGCTTGACCTTCCTTTGAAATTATATAGATATCGTTGGTTGAAGGATCTACCATCACGGCCTCAGCATTCTTTACTCCATCGGGATACTGAAAAGCAATCTTGTCTACAGAAGCAATTTCACCTGAGAAGGGATAAGTTGTATTTGCCAATGTCGGTTCAGGAAACCTATAAATGTATTTTATCGGATAGTTGAGTTTGTTGTCACCCGTTTCGGCCAGATAGAGGTAGCGGATGTTAGCTACTGGACCAGTAGAGATACAAAGGTCTTCCCAATCACGGTTGGCTATAGATGTCATTCGAAAACTTCCAAGCTCTTTCCCTGAATTCGTCAGCAGGTAGATCTTATTTTCGTTGCCTGAATCCTCTTCAACCCACATCGCATTAGAGGTTGAATAACTTGTTGCTATTCCGGCGATTTCATTCAATGCAAGATCTTCGATTGTACCCAAACTTAGCGACGAATCAAATGCTTCGGTAAAGGGAAGAGAAGTAATGTCATAGGAACCAGTAAAT